>NZ_JBEYFE010000018.1:157752-214844 GCF_040634235.1 Streptomyces sp. NPDC007157 | reverse complement strand
GTTGATAGGCCGGATCTGGAAGCACCGTGAGGTGTGGAGGTGACCGGTACTAATAGGCCGAGGGCTTGTCCTCAGTTGCTCGCGTCCACTGTGTTGGTTCTGAAACCACGAACAGCCCCATGCCCTGGGCCACAGGGTGTGGTGCGGCTGAACAGTTTCATAGTGTTTCGGTGGTCATAGCGTGAGGGAAACGCCCGGTTACATTCCGAACCCGGAAGCTAAGCCTTACAGCGCCGATGGTACTGCAGGGGGGACCCTGTGGGAGAGTAGGACACCGCCGAACAAATTTTAGGAAAGAGCCCCACACCTCACGGTGTGGGGCTCTTTCGCGTTTAGGACGCTTTTTGTATTCGCGGGGGAATTGGCAGGCCCACCGGCGGGCCTGCCACCGATTTTCAGAGCCGGCCCGCCGCTTTCAAGGCCAGGTATGCGTCGGCCAGTGCGGGAGCGAGATCTTCAGGCGTCGCGTCCACAACCGTCACACCGTGCCGACGGAGTTGCTCCGCCGTGCGGTGCCGTTCGCTCTGCGCCTGCGCTGCTGCCGCCGCCTCGTACACCGCGTCGGCGTTTCCGCGTGCCGTCGCCATACGGGCGACATGCGGGTCGGCCACAGAAGCGAGCAGAATTGTATGGCGTTGGGTCAGTTGGGAGAGCACGGGAAGCAGACCCTGTTCGACCGGTGCCGCGTCGAGCGTCGTCAGAAGGACGATCAGGGAACGGCGTGGAGCCGTACGGAGCGCCGTGGCCGTGAGCCCGCGCGCGTCCGTTTCGACGAGCTCCGGCTCCAGCGTGGCCATCGCGTTGACCAGGGACGGAAGGACATCGCCCGCAGCGCGGCCCTGGACGACGGCACGGACCCGGCGGTCGTAGGCAAGCAGATCCACGCGGTCGCCCGCGCGGGAGGCGAGGGCACCGAGGAGGAGCGCCGCGTCCATCGAGGCGTCCAGACGGGGGGCGTCGCCGACACGGCCGGCGGAGGTGCGGCCGGTGTCGAGGACCAGGAGGATGTGCCGGTCACGTTCGGGGCGCCAGGTGCGTACGGCGACCGCCGACTGCCGAGCCGTGGCTCGCCAGTCGATGGAACGGGTGTCGTCGCCGGGAACGTACTCGCGCAGGCTGTCGAATTCCGTGCCCTCGCCGCGGGTCAGGACGCTCGTGCGGCCGTCGAGTTCACGCAATCGGGCGAGTTTCGACGGCAGGTGCTTGCGGCTGGTGAACGGGGGCAGAACCCGTACGGTCCAGGGCACTCTGTGGCCGCCCTGGCGGGAGAACAGGCCGAGGGGGCCGTAGGAGCGGATCGTGACGCGGTCTGCCTGGCGGTCGCCACGGCGGGTGGGGCGCAGGCGGGTTGTCACGCGCCGGCGTTCGCCCGGTGGGACGGTGAGGTGGTGGCGTGAAGCGTCGATCTCCGAGCCGGGCTGCCAACTGCTGGGCGGCCAGCCGTCCCTGAGCCGGGCCCGGAGGGTGCGTCCGGACGGGTTGGTCACGGTGAGGGCGATGTCGGCGGTCTCGCCGAGGCGCGCGGACGTGTCACCGGAGCGGGACAGCACGAGGCGCCGTACCGGAGCAGCCAGGGTGAAGTCGCAGGCGCAGGCCAGGGCGAGCGGGCCGTTGACGGCGAGGAAGCCCGTCCAGCTCGGTTCCCAGATGCCGATGGGGATCGATCCGATGGCCGCGAGGAGGGCGGCGCGTCCGGTGAGGGGCATCAGCGGGGGACCGGGACGTGGGCGAGGATCGCGTTGATGACGGAGTCGGCCGTCACGCCCTCCATCTCGGCCTCGGGGCGGAGTTGGACACGGTGGCGGAGGGTGGGCAGGGCGAGGGCCTTGACGTCGTCGGGGATGACGTAGTCGCGGCCGGTCAGCCACGCCCAGGCGCGCGAGGTGGCAAGAAGTGCGGTGGCGCCGCGCGGGGAGACGCCGAGGGTGAGGGACGGCGACTCACGGGTGGCACGGCAGATGTCCACCACGTAGGCGGTGATCTCGGGGGAGACGGTCGTCTTGGCGACCGCGGCGCGGGCGGACTCGAGGTCGGCGGGGCCGGCCACCGGGCGTACGCCGGCGGCACGCAGGTCGCGTGGGTTGAAGCCCTCTGCGTGGCGGGTGAGGACGTCGATCTCGTCCTGGCGGGAGGGGAGAGGGATCGTCAGTTTGAGGAGGAAGCGGTCGAGTTGGGCTTCGGGGAGAGGGTATGTGCCCTCGTACTCGACCGGGTTCTGGGTCGCGGCGACCAGGAACGGGTCAGGGAGCGGGCGCGGTGTGCCGTCCACCGTGACCTGGCGTTCCTCCATGGCTTCGAGGAGGGACGACTGGGTCTTGGGCGGGGTGCGGTTGATCTCGTCCGCGAGGAGGAGGTTGGTGAAGACCGGGCCGGCCTGGAAGGAGAACTCGGCGGTGCGGGTGTCGTAGACGAGGGAGCCCGTGATGTCGCTCGGCATGAGGTCGGGGGTGAACTGGACTCGTTTGGTGTCCAGTTCGAGTGCCGAGGCGAGGGCGCGCACGAGCAACGTTTTGGCGACTCCGGGGACTCCTTCAAGTAGCACGTGTCCGCGGCAGAGGAGGGCGACGACGAGGCCGGTCACGGCGGGGTCCTGGCCGACCACGGCTTTGGCGATCTCGGCGCGCAGGGCCTCCAGGGAGGCTCGGGCGTCGGCCGGGTTCCCGGTGTTCCCGGCGTTGTCGGTGGTCGGGTCCATCATGGACGGCGTACCTCTCTTTCGAGGGCGTCGAGTTGGTCGGTGAGGGCGATGAGGGCCGTGTCGTCGCCGGGCGGCGGTCCGAAGAGAAGGGAGTGCAGGGCCTGACCGTCGCCGTGGAGGTGGGCGGAGAGGGCGGGGAGCAGGGCCTCGGGCGCGTCCGCCTGGGAGGCGGGGACGCCGACGAGGGGGGCGAGGCGGGTGCGGGCGGTGGAGCGAAGAGCGGCGGCCGCGCGGTCGCGGGCGTTGGCCTTGCGGTAGAGGCGGGCGCGGCCTTCGACGGTTTCGGAGGCGCGGATCGCCACGGGGAGTTTCTCGGGTACCAGGGGGCCGAGTCGGCGTGCCCGCCAGAAGGCGGCCAGGACCGCGGCGAAGAAGAGCTGGAGTGTGCCCCAGAGCCAGCCGGAGGGGAGCAGGTCGAACAGGGACTTCTGGTCGCCCGTACCGGTGGCCGAGGCGTCGGAGAGCGAGGGGAGGTACCAGACCAGATGGTGGCGGGAGCCGAGGAGTTGCAGGGCGAGCGAGGCGTTGCCCTGTTCGTCGAGCCGGTCGTTGAGCAGGATGTCGGGCGCGCCGAGGACGATGGTGTCGCCGCCTCCGGAGGCCGCGGGGATGCGGAGCAGCGTGGCCAGACGCTGGCTGGGGTAGCAGGAGTCGGCGTCGAGGTGGGTGGTGGTGTAGCGGATGCCACCGGTGTCGGCGCTGCCCGCGCGGCGGGCCTCGGCCAGGCCGCAGTGGGGGTCGAGCGTGGACTTCAGGCTGGTGGCGGGGTCGGCGGTGACGCCGGGGGCGAGCCGTTCGACGGACGTGCTGCCGGCGGCGACCAGGATCGTGCGGCCGCCCGATCCGGCGGTCGACACCCGCAGTTGGGACTGCTGCCCCGGGGTGAGCAGGTCGGGGACGGCGACGAGCAGGGTGGTGTCGCGGCCGGCCGCGGCCCGGGCCTCGGCCAGGGTGGTGACCACACGGGTGGACACGCCCCGGTCGGCCAGGAGTTCGGCGACCGCGCGGCTGCCGTAGGGGTCGGCGGAGCGCGGGTCGAGGTCTCCGTGCCTGCTGTCGGAGCGGACGACCGCGATGGCCACGGCACCGGCCAGCAGGAGCACCACGGCGAGGACGATGCCCCGGGTCCGGGTCCACACCTGACGGGTGGTGGGTGCGGTGGAGGTGGGCGGAAGGGCTACGCCGGTGGTCATTCGGCGGCCCCCTGGCGGGTGTTGTGGGCCGTGCTCGGGGTACTGCTGGCGAGCATCGGTTTGGTGCGTTCCAGGTCGCGGTCGAGTTCGGCGATGCGTTCGTACGACGCCTGGGTCGCCCTGCGGCCGCCGTACGTCACGTCGTCGAAGTCCCGGGCGGCGGCGCGCAGCCGGTCCGTGTGGGCGGGCAGGACGCGGCCGGCTTCGGCGGCGGCCTCGTCTGCGGTGCGGCCCGGGCGGGCGTCGAGCAGGGCGCGTTCCTCCAGGGCGCGGACGACGGCGCGCATGCGTTCCTGGAGTGCCTGGTTCCAGTGGCCCTGGGCGGCGTGCGCCTCGGCGGCCGCGCGGTGTTCGGCGGCGCTGCGGGGGCGGTCGTCGAACAGGGCGGCGGCGGAGACGGGCCGGCGGCGTGGGGTGCCCAGGCGCCACCACAGGGCGCCGAGGACGGCGATGACGGCCAGGACCACGACGACGAGGCCCAGCGCGCCTCCGGGCGTCGCGGACGAGGCGGCGGAGAGCATGCGGCCGACCCAGTCCAGGAAGGCGTTCAGGGCGCGCTGGAACAGCCCGGGGTCGTTCTCGTGGTACATCCGCTTGGACAGCTCATGCCGTGCCGCCTCCCGTGCGGGGTCGCGCGGGATCGTCACGGGCGGTTCGTCGCCCGAGCCGGCCAGCGACAGCAGGGCCGTCTCCCGGGCCCGTAGCAGGCCGCGTACGGCCTCTTCGGCGGCGCGCGGCAGGGCCGCGGGCACCGCTGTGAGAACTCCCCCCGTCGGACTCACCGCATCAGCTCCCCGGGACGGTGCCGGGGGTGCTGGTGCCGTAGTTCTCGACACCGGCGGCGCGGGCCAGTTCGAGGTCGAGGGCCTCGCGGCGGATGCGCTGGTCGATGTAGAGGAGCACGGTGACGCCCGCGTTGATCGGGAAGGTGAGCATGGAGCCGATCACCGAGCCGATGCCGCTGACGATGAGGAACGTCCAGCCGACGTGGGCGTTGGTGCTCTCGAGGAAGCCGGAGAAGCCGTCGCCGCTGAGGATGGCGGCGGCTACGGCGAAGGGGATGACGGCGATCGAGGAGACGATGTTGGCGATGATCGTCGCCAGGATCTGGATGCCGAAGACCCGCCACCAGGAGCCACGGACCAGCTTGACGGAGCGCCCCATCGACTTCGTGATGCTCTGCTTCTCCAGCATCAGGGCGGGGGAGGCCAGGGAGAAGCGGATCAACAGCCAGAGGGTGACGACGCAGCCCGCGAGGAGGCCCACGACGAGCAGTGCGGCGATGGCGCCGCCGGGGCCGCCGGCGATCGCGACGACGATGCCGGGCAGTGCGCCGACGAGCAGGACGCCGACCGCGATGAGTCCCATCAGGACGATGAGGCCGAACAGCTTGACGACCTGTGGGCGCGCGTCGCGCCAGGCCTCGCCGGTGGTCACGGACTTGCCGAGCACGGCGCGGCTGGTGACGGTGGTCAGCAGGGCCGTCGCGATGATGGTGCCGACCAGCGTGATCAGCAGGACGGCGCCCGAACTGGCCATGACCTCGCCCGCGGCGCGGGACACCTCGCTGAAGGAGGCGCTCGGGTCGTTGAGGGTGTCGGTGGTCTCGGTGTCGTTCAGGACGAGGCCCTGGAGGAGGATCACCGCGACCTGGGTGACGACGGCGACCGTCAGCGAGATGCCGAGGACCGTGCGCCAGTAGGTGCGCATGGTGGAGACGGCGCCGTCGAGGATCTCGCCGACGCCGAGCGGGCGCAGCGGGATCACACCGGGCTTGGCCGCGGGCGGGGGGCCGCCCCAGCCGCCGCCCCAGGCTCCGTATCCGCCGGGCGGGCCGTAGCCGCCGCCCGGACCGCCGTAACCGCCGGGCCCACCGGGCCCGCCGTAACCTCCGTAGCCGCCGCCGGGGGGCTGATTGCCCCAGCCGGGGCCGGGGGGTGGGGGCGGCGGTGCCTGGCCTGGTGCCGGGGCGCCCGTGGGCGCGGACCACTGGCCGGGCGGGGGCTGGTCCGTGGACCACTTCGAGCCGGAGCCCTGTGGGTCCGTACCCGGTTGCTCGGTGGGCTGCTCGGCAGGGCCTGCGGGGACGGGGCGGTCGGCAGGGGCGGACGCGCCGGGTTCCCGCCCGTCGGACGGGGCGGATCCGGGCGAGGCCCAGCCCGGAGTGTCGTTCATCGAAGCTCCTTCACGGTGCCCGTCCGCGGTCGCGGTGGCAGGTTGGCTGCCATCGTGCCATGGGGCGGTCACCCAGTGACCTGCCGCGGTACAGGCTCCGCACCTTCAATTGTCCGCCGGATACGGGGCAGACTGACCGCATGGCTGATCAGTACGCGCAAACCGGCGAGGACAAGCGGCCGACAGGAATGCCCGTGATCCGGTGGGAGGAGCCGCCCGAGGGCCCCGTAGTGGTCCTTCTTGACCAGACCAGACTGCCGGCCGAGGAGGTCGAGCTGGTGTGCACGGATGCGTCCGCGCTGGTGGAGGCGATCCGGACGCTCGCGGTGCGCGGGGCGCCGCTGCTCGGGATAGCGGGGGCGTACGGCGTCGCGCTCGCCGCCGTGCGGGGTTTCGACGTGGACGAGGCCGCGGTGGCGCTGGCGGGTGCCCGGCCGACGGCCGTGAATCTTTCCGTCGGGGTGCGCAGGGCCGTATCGGCCTACCGGTCGGCTCTGGCCAAGGGCGGTGACAGCGGGGCCGCGGCCGTGGCGGCACTGGTCGCGGCGCGGGCTCTGCACCGGGAGGACGCCGAGGCCAGCGTCCGGATGGCCGGGCACGGGCTGGCGCTGCTGGACGAGTTGCTGCCGGGCGGAGGGCACCGGATCCTGACGCACTGCAACACCGGGTCGCTGGTGTCGGGAGGCGAGGGAACGGCGTTCGCGGTGGCCCTCCAGGCGCATCGCGTGGGGCGGCTGCGGCGGCTCTGGGTGGACGAAACGCGTCCGTTGCTGCAAGGCGCTCGCCTGACGGCATACGAGGCGGCTCGCAGCGGCATGGCGTACACCTTGCTCACCGACAACGCGGCGGGTTCGCTGTTCGCGGCGGGGGAGGTGGACGCGGTGCTGATCGGGGCGGACCGGATCGCGGCCGACGGATCGGTGGCGAACAAAGTGGGGAGCTATCCGCTCGCGGTGCTCGCGCGGTACCACCATGTGCCCTTCATCGTGGTGGCGCCGGTGACGACGGTGGATCTGGAGACGCCGGACGGTGCGTCCATCGAGGTCGAACAGCGCCCCGGATATGAGGTGACCGAGGTCACAGCACCACAGGTGCCGGTGACGGGAGCGGGGGGCGGGATTCCGGTGGCGCCGCTGGGGACCCAGGCGTACAACCCGGCGTTCGACGTGACGCCGCCCGAGCTGGTGACGGCGATCGTCACCGAGGAAGGCGCCGTTTCGCCCGTGACGGCCGAGGCTCTTGCCGAGCTGTGTGCCAGGTCACGCCGGGTGACGATCAGCTGATCGGACGATGGCGGCTCGATCGACGGCAACGGCCTCGACCTGCGGTGATTCGCAGACGAAGGGGCCGTGACGTCAGAGGGTGACATCCGCGGGATGCTCCATCACCCGGTCGCCCGTCTGCGAACGGGCCGACACCGTCACTGACATCGACGTCGGCGGGCGGGGGCAGACAGTGACGGCCCCCTGCGGCTATCGTCACTGGCCGGTGACCCTGGTCACCTGCGCAACCTTCACTGTTATGAGAATGGGATGATGTCGTTTATGAAGGGACGAGTCCTTGTCGTCGACGACGACACCGCACTGGCCGAGATGCTCGGCATTGTGTTGCGTGGTGAAGGTTTTGAGCCGTCTTTCGTAGCCGACGGCGACAAGGCGCTGGCCGCTTTCCGTGAGACCAAGCCCGATCTGGTGCTGCTGGACCTGATGCTGCCCGGTCGGGACGGTATCGAGGTCTGCCGTCTGATCAGGGCGGAGTCCGGGGTGCCGATCGTGATGCTCACGGCGAAGAGCGACACCGTCGATGTGGTCGTGGGCCTGGAGTCGGGCGCGGACGACTACATCGTGAAGCCGTTCAAGCCGAAGGAGCTGGTCGCCCGGATCCGGGCCAGGCTGCGGAGGTCCGAGGAGCCGGCGCCGGAGCAGCTCGCCATAGGTGACCTGGTCATCGACGTGGCCGGGCACTCGGTGAAGCGGGACGGGCAGTCGATCGCGCTGACCCCGCTGGAGTTCGACCTGCTGGTCGCGCTCGCCCGCAAGCCGTGGCAGGTGTTCACGCGTGAGGTGCTCCTGGAACAGGTCTGGGGCTACCGGCACGCGGCGGACACCCGTCTTGTCAACGTTCACGTCCAGCGGCTGCGCTCCAAGGTCGAGAAGGACCCGGAGCGGCCGGAGATCGTGGTGACCGTCCGTGGCGTCGGATACAAGGCCGGACCGAGCTGACATGTCCGGAGACAGTGCTGCTTCGGCCCCCGGCCGGTCCGGGGACCGTCCGGAGCGGCCTGTCGGCGGAAAGAGGCCCCGTTCGCGCTGGGCGACGCTCTTCGAGGGCGGCCTGCTGCAGGGCGGGGTCCAGGGCAGCCCGGTGCTAAGGCTGTTCATGCGCTGGGTGCGGCGGCCGTTGCTGCCGGTCATGCGGTTGTGGCGGCGCAACATCCAGCTCAAGGTCGTCGTCACCACCCTGCTGATGTCGCTGGGCGTCGTGCTGCTGCTCGGATTCGTCGTCATCGGGCAGGTGCGCAACGGCCTGCTGGACGCCAAGGTGAAGGCCTCGCAGAGCCAGGCCACCGGGGGTTTCGCGGTGGCCAAGCAGAAGGCCGACGAAGCCGCGGCCGGCACCGGTGACACCGCTGTGTCGGCGGACGGCCGGCAGTCGCAGAACCTCACCCCGTGGATGAGCGATCTCGTCGAGTCCCTCTCCAGCGGTGGTCAGGGCGCCTTCGACGTGGTGACGCTGCCCGCGGGCGACAACAGTGGCGGCGGGCGCGGACCACGTGCCTCCGGCCAGGTCGACCCGACATCCAGCGTCCCCGACGACCTGCGCACGCGGATCAACGCCAGCATGACGGCCGCGCAGAGCTACACGCGGATCGTCTACAAGGACAGCGACAAGGAGTCGCAGCCCGCCCTGGTCATCGGCAAGCAGGTCAACGACCCGAACAGCGACCCGTACGAGCTGTACTACCTCTTCCCGCTCACCCAGGAGGAGAAGTCCCTCAGCCTGGTCAAGGGCACGCTCGCGACCGCCGGGCTCTTCGTCGTCGTACTGCTCGGGGCCATCGCCTGGCTGGTGGTGCGGCAGGTCGTCACGCCGGTGCGGATGGCGGCCGGGATCGCCGAGCGGCTGTCCGCCGGGCGGCTCCAGGAGCGGATGAAGGTCACCGGCGAGGACGACATCGCGCGTCTCGGCGAGGCCTTCAACAAGATGGCGCAGAACCTCCAGTTGAAGATCCAGCAGCTGGAGGACCTGTCGCGGATGCAGCGCCGGTTCGTGTCGGACGTGTCGCACGAGCTGCGTACACCGTTGACGACCGTGCGGATGGCGGCCGACGTCATCCACGAGGCGCGCGAGGACTTCGACCCGGTGACCGCGCGGTCCGCGGAGCTCCTCGCCGACCAGCTGGACCGGTTCGAGTCGCTCCTCGCCGACCTGCTGGAGATCAGCCGCTTCGACGCGGGCGCGGCGGCGCTGGAGGCCGAGCCGATAGACCTCAGGGAGGTCGTACGGCGGGTGGTCAGCGGGGCCGCGCCGCTCGCGGAGCGCAAGGGCACGCACATACGGGTGCTCGGCGACCTGCAGCCCGTGGTCGCCGAGGCGGACGCCCGGCGCGTGGAGCGGGTACTGCGCAACCTGGTGGTCAACGCCGTCGAGCACGGCGAGGGTAAAGATGTCATCGTCAAGCTGGCGTCGGCCGGCGGGGCGGTCGCGATCGCGGTGCGCGACTACGGTGTCGGGCTCAAGCCCGGCGAGGCGACCCGGGTCTTCAGCCGCTTCTGGCGGGCGGACCCGGCACGCGCGCGTACCACCGGCGGTACGGGCCTGGGGCTGTCGATCGCCCTGGAGGACGCGCGGCTGCACGGCGGCTGGCTGCAGGCGTGGGGGGAACCGGGGGGCGGTTCGCAGTTCCGGCTGACGCTGCCGAGGACCGCTGACGAGCCGCTGCGAGGCTCGCCGATACCCCTGGAACCCAAGGACTCCCGGCGCAACCGGGGCCTCAGTGACGCCGGTCTGCCGAGCGGCGGCGAGGGCAAGCGGGCCACCGTGCCGGTGCAGTCCGGCGGCGGACAGGGGGCGGCACTCGCGCCCATGGCACAGCGGATGGCCACCGTGGCCCCGACCGCCGACCCGACCGCGCTGCCCGGCAACGGTGCGCGGGTGGTGCCCAGGCCCAGCGGAGGCGCCCGGCGCCAGGAGGGCACGCCCGGGACCGGCCCGGCGGACGACGGGAGCGTCGGCGGGCAGGACGAGTCGAACAAACCAGGGGAGGCATTTCGTGGTCGCTGACCGCGAGGGGAGCGCGCGGCCAGGACCGGTGCGCGCGGCGGCGTACGCCGCCTGCGGGGCCGTACTGCTGGCGGGCTGTGCCTCCATGCCGGACAGCGGCGACCTGCGGGATGTCGAGTCCACGCCCCGGCAGGACACGCAGGTGCGGGTGTTCGCCATGCCACCCCAGCAGGACGCCTCCTCCACCGAGATCGTCCAGGGCTTCCTGGAGGCTCTGACCAGCGACGACCCGCGCTATGACACGGCGCGCAAGTATCTGAGCACGGCCGCCGCGAAGAGCTGGCGGCCGGAGTCGCAGGCGACGGTGCTGGCGAACGGGCCGAGCATCCAGACCGACCCGCGCCCGGCCGGCCGGGACGGCACGAACAGCATCACCTACTCGCTGCAGGGCAGCCGGGTGGCCACGGTCGACGCGCAGCAGGCGTACACGCCCGTCGCCGGGGCGTACCAGCGGACGGTGCATCTGACGAAGGACGCCAAGAGCGGGCAGTGGCGGATCGACGCGCTGCCGCAGGGCGTCGTGATGGGCAAGTCCGACTTCCAGCGCAACTACACGTCCGTCAACAAGTACTACTTCGCCTCGGACACGTCGGCCGGGGAGACCGGGCAGCCGGTGGCGGTCGCCGATCCGGTCTTCGTCCGCAGCCCGGTGGATCCGACGACCCAGCTGGTGCGTTCGCTGATCAAGGGCCCCACCACCTGGCTCGGCCCGGTGGTCCGGTCGAGCTTCCCGACCGGTACGGCGCTGAAGAAGGGTGTGTCCGGGCTGACGCCGGACGACCAGAACCAGGTCACCGTGCCGCTGAACGTCAAGGCGTCCCGGATCGGGTCGGCCAAGTGCACCGAGATGGCGACCCAGTTGCTGTTCACGCTGCGGAGCCTGACGCCCACCGTGGAGTCGGTCGCGCTGCATTCCGTCAACGGCGGCCGGATGTGCGACGTCACCGAGGATCAGGCCGAGGCCACCGCCTGGCGCCCGTCCGCCAAGCGGCCCGACTACCTTTACTTCCTCGACGGCAAGCACCGGCTGGTGCGGATGACGACCGGCGGTACCGGCACCAGCGCGGTCGCCGTGCCGGGCCCGTTCGGCGCGGGCACCAAGTCGCTGCGGTCGGTGGCGGTCGCCCGCGACGAGCGGACCGCGGCCGGGGTCACCGGCGACGCCAAGTCGCTGTACGTCACCTCGCTCGCGTCGGACGGCTCGCTGGGCGACGCCGTGCTGACCAGCCACGGAGCGACCGAGGGCGAACGGCTGACGGCGCCGAGCTGGGACGCCCGGGGCGACCTGTGGGTGGCCGACCGGGATCCCGCCAAGCCGCAGCTGTACATGCTGGCGCAGGGCGTCGGACAGCCGCTGGCGGTGCAGATCCCCGAGCTGGACGGCCGTATCGAGGACGTGCGGGTCGCCGCCGACGGGGTGCGGATCGCACTCGTCGTGGAGAAGGACGGCAAGCAGTCGCTGCTCGTGGGGCGGATCGAGCGCACCAAGTCCGATGACCAGCAGGAGGTTTCGGTCCTCGAACTGCGTTCCGCCACTCCTGGTTCCGAGGAGGTCACCGCGATGTCCTGGGCCGGGGACAGCCGTCTCGTGGTGGTCGGGCGCGAACAGGGCGGCGTGCAGCAGACGCGGTACGTCCAGGTCGACGGCTCCACGCCGGACGGGCTGGCGCCCGCGGCCCTCACGGGTGTCCTGGCGATCGCCGCGTCCGAGGACGACCGGGTACCGCTGGTGGCCCGCTCGCAGGACGACGGGATCGTCCGGCTGCCGTCCGGGGCGCAGTGGCAGAAGGTGGTCAAGGACGGTTCGGCGCCGGTCTATCCGGGCTGAGCCCGAAGGTGGCGTGAGAGCGGCCGTCCCGGTCCGGCGCGGAGCCGGCGGGGCGGCCGTCCTGTTCGGACGGGGCGCCCGTTGTCCGGGCGGCCGGGACGACCTTGTGCGGAGCGCCCGGGCGCTGTGGGCCCAGGGCGACCGTTCTCGGGTGGAACACCGGTCACCTCACCCGTGTGGGTGACGCGTCGTACGGGTCGTCTGGAGTTGTCCACACGCAGTTGTCCACAGGGGTGGCCGGTGCGGCCGGGCATGGGCACAGTGGACACATGCGGGGGTGGTGGCAGGACCTCACCGACCTGGTGCTCCCGGCCGAGTGCGGAGGCTGCGGTTCGCCTCGCACGGTGCTCTGTGCCGAGTGCCGTGCCGCCCTGGACGGGGCCGTACCGCGCCGGGTGCGACCGGTGCCGGAGCCGCCCGGGCTGCCGTCGGTGTACGCGGCGGCGCTCTACGCGGACGAGGTACGGGCGGCTCTCCTCGCCCACAAGGAACGGGGCGCGCTGGCGCTCGCCGGGGCCCTGGGCACGGCTCTGGCGGGAGCGGTACGGGCCGGGCTACGGGAGAGCCGGACGGCCCGGACGGCCCGGACCGTCAGGATCGTGACGTCCTGGGCCGACGGCGCGACGGGTGACGTCGGTGGCCCCCTGCTGCTCGTGCCGGTGCCCTCCGCGCCGTGGGCCGTGCGGGCGCGGGGACACGATCCGGTGCGCCGGATCGCCCTCGCGGCGGCCACGGAGCTGCGCCGCACCGGGGTCGCGGCCCGGGTCGCCCCGGTGCTGCGGCAGCGGCGGGCCGTGGCCGACCAGTCGGGGCTCAACTCACGGCAGCGGCTGGTGAACCTCGACGGCGCGCTGGAGGTGACGTCCGGCGGTGCCCGGCTGCTCGCGGGTGGCCGTGTCGTCCTCGTCGACGACCTCGTCACGACCGGCGCGACCCTCGCGGAGGCGGCGCGTGCGGTACGGGAGGCGACAGGGCCTGGATGGGCAGGAGAGGAGACAACGGCTGTGTATCGGCGCGCGGCTTGGGAAGGAAGGGAGGAACGGACGGCCGGACCGAGAGAAGAACGAGCGAGGTGGACACGGGACGCACCGGGAATGGCCGAGGGGAACTCCCTCGCATGGCCGCTCCGTGCGGCTGTGGTCGCGGCCGTACCGGATTCTTTCGAAATGAACCGGAACTGACTGCGAACGCTCATCGTTGCAGGTAGTGACCGGGCCAATTCACCTGAATGGAGGTACGCATCAGTAGAGGGTGACGACATCCGTCCGGGCGAGATATGTTCGGTTGTGAGGGAGAAAGCCGCAGGCCGTGCCTCCCGTATCCGAATGCCGTGCCGCGGGTTTTCCGCAATCATCGCGGTGCTGGGGTGCAGATCTTGCCCATGGGGGAGGAGGAGGTGAAGTCGCCGAGTCCGAGGCTCCGGGGTTCACCGGAGTCGGGTGCAAAAAGGGAGATGCTCCGCCAGTGAAGCGGAGCGCTCCGGGAACGGAGTTCTGCGTGGACATCGTCGTCAAGGGCCGCAAGACCGAGGTGCCCGAGCGGTTCCGCAAGCACGTGGCCGAGAAGCTGAAGCTGGAGAAGATCCAGAAGCTCGACGGCAAGGTGATCAGCCTCGACGTCGAGGTGTCCAAGGAGCCCAACCCCCGACAGGCCGACCGTTGCGACCGAGTGGAGATCACGCTCCGCTCCCGCGGTCCGGTGATCCGGGCGGAGGCAGCGGCCAGCGACCCGTACGCGGCACTCGACCTGGCGGCGGAGAAGCTGGACGCGCGGCTGCGCAAGCAGCACGACAAGCGGTTCTCGCGCCGTGGCGCACAGCGGATCTCTGCCGCCGAGGTCCCCGACCACGTCCCGGACGCGGCGACGCTCAACGGGAACGGCAGCCCCGTCCGGGCGGAAGAGCCCGATGGTGTGCCCACCAAGAAGATCGGTTCCCTGGAGGTGAAGGGTGAAGGCCCCCTCATCGTCCGCGAGAAGACCCACGTCGCCTCCCCGATGAGCCTCGACCAGGCCCTCTACGAGATGGAACTGGTCGGACACGACTTCTATCTGTTCGTCGACTCCGAGACCAAGGAGCCGAGCGTCGTCTACCGGCGACACGCGTACGACTACGGCGTCATCCACCTCAGCACGGACCCGATGGTCGCCCAGGTGCAACCCCCGGCGGCGGGAGGCACGCTGGGCGGCTGACCCGCCCGCCCGGCAGCTGAGCCTGTGCCCCTGGAAGCGTGTGTGCGCCCCCGGGGGCACCGGTGTGCGACCACTTTGCGTCCCGCTCTGTCTCCGCGTTGCCGCCCGGGCATGGAATCATGGCCGCAACGGTCCAACCGGTGGGCCGCTGCCTTGGGTTGGCGATGGCACAGCACCACAGGCCACAGCCTTCAGGGGGAGGAACGATGGCGGACAGCTTCGGACCGATGCAGGACGACGCCGACGGCGGCGTCGTCGGCCTGGGCCCGGACGCGGGGGCCACTTCGCGCAAGGAACCGATCCGAGTCCTTGTCGTGGACGACCATGCCCTCTTCCGCCGCGGTCTGGAGATCGTGCTCGCCGCCGAGGAGGACATCCAGGTCGTCGGGGAGGCGGGCGACGGTGCCGAGGCCGTCGACAAGGCCGCCGACCTGCTGCCGGACATCGTGCTGATGGATGTCCGGATGCCCAAACGCGGTGGTATCGAGGCCTGCACCTCCATCAAGGAGGTCGCGCCCAGCGCGAAGATCATCATGCTGACGATCAGTGACGAAGAGGCCGATCTCTACGAGGCGATCAAGGCGGGCGCGACCGGATATCTCCTCAAGGAGATCTCGACGGACGAGGTGGCCACCGCCATTCGCGCGGTGGCCGACGGGCAGTCGCAGATCAGCCCTTCCATGGCGTCGAAACTCCTCACCGAGTTCAAGTCGATGATCCAGCGCACCGACGAGCGCCGGCTGGTGCCGGCGCCACGGCTCACCGACCGAGAACTCGAAGTACTCAAACTCGTCGCCACGGGCATGAACAACCGCGATATCGCGAAGGAGTTGTTCATCTCCGAGAACACCGTGAAGAACCATGTGCGCAACATCCTGGAGAAGCTGCAGCTGCACTCCAGGATGGAGGCGGTGGTCTACGCGATGCGGGAGAAGATCCTGGAGATCCGCTGAGTCCGCCGACCCCGGTCAGCGCAGCGCGGTCATCAGCGCGCGGGTGACGTCCCGGACGAGCGGCTCGCGCAGTTCCGGGGTGTCCACCCGCTCCACGCGCACCGTCGTGCAGTTCACCCAGCTCGCCGCTTCGGCGAGCGCCTCGGCCACCGCCGGAACCGCCTTCGGGCCGTCCAGCGTGACCTGGCGTGCCACCAGGATGCCGCCGGCCTCACGCGCCGGGTCGACCCGGCCCACCAGGCGGCCGCCGGCCAGCACCGGCATCGCGTAGTAGCCGTACACCCGCTTGGGCTTCGGGACGTACGCCTCCAGACGGTGGGTGAAGCCGAAGATCCGCTCGGTGCGAGCCCGGTCCCAGATCAGGGAGTCGAAGGGGGAGAGCAGAGTCGTACGGTGCCGGCCGCGCGGAGGTGTGGCCAGGGCCGCCGGGTCCGCCCAGGCGGGCTTGGACCAGCCCTCCACCTCCACCGGGACCAGGCCCGAGTCGGCGATCACCGCGTCGACCTGCTCGGCCTTGAGCCGGTGGTAGTCGGCGATGTCCGCGCGCGTGCCCACGCCCAGCGACTGACCGGCCAGCCGGACCAGGCGGCGCAGGCACTCGGTGTCGTCCAGATCGTCGTGCAGCAACGTGTCCGGGACCGCGCGCTCGGCGAGGTCGTACACCCGCTTCCAGCCGCGCCGCTGGACGCACACCACCTCGCCGTACATCAGCGCGCGCTCCACGGCGACCTTGGTGCCGGACCAGTCCCACCACTCGCTGGTCTTCTTCGCGCCGCCCAACTCCGTGGCGGTCAGCGGGCCTTCGGCGCGCAGCTGCTTGATGACCTGGTCGTAGGCGCCGTCGGGGAGTTCGTGGCTCCAGTGCGGGCGGTCGCGGTAGGCGCGGCGGCGGAAGGCGAAGTGCGGCCACTCCTCGATCGGCAGGATGCAGGCCGCGTGCGACCAGTACTCGAACGCGTGGGGTCGTGCCGGAGGCGCGCCGAGAGATCCTGCCGTCCAGTAGGCGGCCTCGACCGCCTTGCGGCCGACGGCGCCGAGGCGGGCGTACGGGATGAGTTCGTGGGAGCGGGCGAGGACCGAGATGGTGTCGAGCTGGACCGCGCCGAGGTGGCGGAGCACGCCCCGCACGCCCGCGCGGCGGTCGGGGGCGCCGAGGAAACCCTGTGCCCTCAGGGCGATACGGCGGGCTTCGTCCGCCGAGAGGGCGGCGGTGGGGCGCGGAAGGGTCGTCATGGCTCGGACGATAGAGGGTGGCACTGACAGTCCCGTACGACCTGGGGTTTCATCCCTGCGAAGGGCCCGGCAGGTACGGCGCGGCGGAGGGCAGGCCCAGGTCCGACGGCAGCAGGGAGCCCACCCAGCCGTCGCGTCGTACACCCTTGTTGTTGAGGGCGGAGCGGAGGGTGCCCTCGATGGTGAAACCGGCGCGTTCCGCGACCGCGCGGGAGCCCTGGTTGCCGACCTCGGCACGCCACTCGACCCGGTCGATCGCCAGTTGCGTGAACCCCCACCGGGCGGCCGCGAGGGTGGCCTCGGTGATGTAGCCGCGGCCGCGGAACTCCTTGGCGGCCCAGAAACCCACCTCGGCCGTCCCCAGGGAGCGCATGGTCAGGCCGAGCATCCCGGCCAGCTCCCCCGTCGGCAGGAAGACGCCGAAGGTGAACATCGAACCCTCGGCCCAGCCGTCGGGGACCAGCTGCTCGGTGAAGCTCCGGGCGTGTTCCGGGAGATAGGGCGAGGGAATCGTCGTCCAGCGCTGGATGTCCGGGTCCTGGACGGCCGTGTACACCGCTTCGGTGTCCTGCGGGCCGACCGTGCGCAGCAGCAGGCGGGGGGTGACGAGCGTGACGGGTTCCATCGGCTGATTCTGCTCGGCCCGGCGCCCGGCACGCCATCCATTTCGCGTTCCGTGACCGGGTGATCACGGTTCGCGCAATTCCTCGGCGGATGCGGCACTATCCACATGCCCCGGCCGTTGTCCCCTGTGAAGCGGCGATGAAGCGGAAAACAACCGGGCGACACCAACCGGCACAACCGAATACCCACCCGGAGGAGTCGCACGAAGGGGGCTCGTGGAGCCCTCGGGAAAGCAGCGGACGGCCGTCGTGCCGCCAGGCCTCCCGGCGCGGCCGGGTCCTCGCATACGATGGCCGTTGCTCAGTACGTCCAATGGAAACCGACCGTCCCAGGCCCGACCGGCAAGGAGACAAACCCCCGTGTCCGTCCTCTCGAAGATCATGCGTGCAGGCGAAGGCAAGATCCTGCGCAAGCTGCACCGCATCGCGGACCAGGTCAACTCCATCGAAGAGGACTTCGTCGACCTCTCCGACGCCGAGCTGCGGGCCCTCACCGATGAGTACAAGCAGCGCTACGCCGACGGAGAGAGCCTCGACGACCTGCTCCCCGAGGCGTTCGCCACCGTCCGCGAGGCCGCCAAGCGCGCCCTCGGCCAGCGCCACTACGACGTGCAGATCATGGGTGGCGCCGCCCTCCACCTCGGCTACGTGGCCGAGATGAAGACCGGTGAGGGCAAGACCCTCGTCGGCACCCTCCCCGCGTACCTCAACGCGCTGTCGGGCAAGGGCGTCCACCTCATCACGGTCAACGACTACCTGGCCGAGCGCGACTCCGAGATGATGGGCCGTGTCCACAAGTTCCTGGGCCTGAACGTCGGCTGCATCCTGGCCAACATGTCGCCGGCCCAGCGCCGCGAGCAGTACGCGGCGGACATCACGTACGGCACGAACAACGAGTTCGGCTTCGACTACCTGCGCGACAACATGGCGTGGTCCCAGGACGAGCTCGTCCAGCGCGGCCACAACTTCGCCATCGTCGACGAGGTCGACTCCATCCTGGTCGACGAGGCCCGTACGCCGCTGATCATCTCCGGCCCGGCCGACCAGGCCACCAAGTGGTACGGCGACTTCGCCAAGCTGGTCCTGCGCCTGAAGCGGGGCGAGGCCGGCAACCCGCTCAAGGGCATCGAGGAGACCGGCGACTACGAGGTCGACGAGAAGAAGCGCACGGTCGCGATCCACGAGTCCGGCGTCTCCAAGGTCGAGGACTGGCTGGGCATCGACAACCTCTACGAGTCGGTCAACACCCCTCTGGTGGGCTACCTGAACAACGCCATCAAGGCGAAGGAGCTCTTCAAGAAGGACAAGGACTACGTCGTCATGGACGGCGAGGTCATGATCGTCGACGAGCACACCGGTCGTATCCTCGCCGGCCGCCGCTACAACGAGGGCATGCACCAGGCGATCGAGGCGAAGGAAGGGGTGGACATCAAGGACGAGAACCAGACCCTCGCCACGATCACCCTGCAGAACTTCTTCCGCCTCTACAAGCGCCACGACCACGACGGCAAGGAACAGCCCGGCCTGTCCGGCATGACCGGTACGGCCATGACCGAGGCCGCCGAGTTCCACCAGATCTACAAGCTCGGCGTGGTCCCGATCCCGACGAACAGGCCGATGGTCCGCAAGGACCAGTCGGACCTGATCTACCGCACCGAGGTCGCCAAGTTCGAGGCGGTCGTCGACGACATCGCGGAGAAGCACGAGAAGGGCCAGCCGATCCTCGTCGGCACGACCTCCGTCGAGAAGTCGGAGTACCTCTCGCAGCAGCTCTCCAAGCGCGGCATCCAGCACGAGGTGCTCAACGCCAAGCACCACGAGCGGGAGGCGTCGATCGTCGCGCAGGCCGGCCGCAGGGGCGCCGTGACGGTGGCCACCAACATGGCCGGCCGTGGTACCGACATCAAGCTCGGCGGCAACCCGGACGACCTCGCCGAGGCGGAGCTGCGCCAGCGCGGCCTCGACCCCGAGGAGCACATCGAGGAGTGGGCGCAGGCGCTGCCCGGGGCCCTGGAGAAGGCCGAGCGCGCGGTGAAGGCCGAGTTCGAAGAGGTCAAGGAACTCGGCGGCCTGTACGTCCTCGGCACCGAGCGGCACGAGTCGCGCCGGATCGACAACCAGCTGCGCGGTCGTTCCGGCCGTCAGGGCGACCCCGGTGAGTCCCGCTTCTACCTCTCGCTCGGCGATGACCTGATGCGCCTGTTCAAGGCCCAGATGGTGGAGCGCGTGATGTCCATGGCCAACGTGCCGGACGACGTGCCGATCGAGAACAAGATGGTCACCCGCGCGATCGCGTCCGCGCAGTCGCAGGTCGAGCAGCAGAACTTCGAGACCCGTAAGAACGTTCTGAAGTACGACGAGGTGCTCAACCGCCAGCGTGAGGTCATCTACGGCGAGCGTCGCCGCGTCCTGGAGGGTGAGGACCTGCAGGAGCAGATCCAGCACTTCACTGACGACACGATCGACGCGTACGTGGGTGCGGAGACCGCCGAGGGCTTCCCGGAGGACTGGGACCTCGACCGTCTGTGGGGCGCCTTCAAGCAGCTCTACCCGGTCAAGGTGACCATCGACGAGCTGGAGGAGGCGGCCGGCGACCGGGCCGGTCTGACCGCCGAGTACATCTCCGAGTCCATCAAGGACGACATCCGCGAGCAGTACGCGTCGCGCGAGGCGCAGCTCGGCTCCGAGATCATGCGTGAGCTGGAGCGCCGGGTCGTGCTCTCGGTCCTCGACCGCAAGTGGCGCGAGCACCTCTACGAGATGGACTACCTCCAGGAGGGCATCGGCCTGCGCGCGATGGCCCAGAAGGACCCCCTGGTCGAGTACCAGCGCGAGGGCTTCGACATGTTCACCGCGATGATGGACGGCATCAAGGAGGAGTCCGTCGGCTACCTGTTCAACCTGGAGGTCCAGGTCGAGCAGCAGGTCGAGGAGGTCCCGGTCGAGGACACCGAGGCGATCGCGGAGAGCGTCCAGGACGCGGTGCCGGCCCAGGCGGGCTCTCGTCCCGAGATCCGTGCGAAGGGGCTGGAGGCGCCGCAGCGGCGGGGCATGCACTTCTCCGCGGCCACCGTGGACGGCGAGGGCGGCATCGTCGAGGGCGACTTCGACTACGACGACGAGGAGCCGGCCCGGTCCGAGGCGGACGGTCTCACCCGCGCCGAGCGCCGCAAGCAGGCGAAGAGCCGCCGCGGTCGCAGGAAGTAACGCCAGCACCGACAGCGATTCACCAGGGCCGGCCACCCCGCAAGGGGGGCCGGCCCTTCGGTCTGTGACCGGGCTGGTGGGCTTTCGGCCTGTGGCCGGGGGTTCGGCGGACTTCCGCTCGTGACGTGGGTCCGGCAGTTCTTCGGCTCGTGGTGGTGCGGGGGCTGGGACGGGTCTGCCGCAGCCGTGGCCCCGGCCCCGACCTGGGACGGCCGCCGCGCGGTCTAGCCGCCGTGCGGTGTGCGGGGGCCGCCCAGTTCCACCGCTGTGCAGCGCCAGCGCAGGTCCTGGCCCTGTTCCAGGCGGAAGGCCATGGCGCGCAGCTGGTCGCCGGCGGCGACGCGGGCGAAGACCTCCAAGGCGCCGGCGCGAGGGACGTAGTAGCCGATGTCGCGGACGACCGGGTCGGTGCCGCGGGTGCGCAGGGGGCCGAGTTCGGCGAGGCGGGCGAGTTCGTCGTAGGCGGGTCCCGCCGTGTGCCGCAGCATCCAGTGGACGGGGCGGCGGCCGCTCAGGACGGCCAGCAGGCGCTCCGCGAAGAGGTCGGTGGGGCGCGGGCCCGGCGGGGCCGCCGGAGGCGTCAGAGGCCTGCGGGAGGACGCGCCGGGGCGGCGGGAGTCACGGCGGCCGGGCGGGCGGGTGCCCGGGCGGAGCTGGGCGGTCCTGGTCATGACCTTGTTCATGGGGGATCCCCGTTCGGCGGGCCCGGCGGGTACCAGGCGGTAACTTGCGGTTGGGGATCTTGTACGGGGGCCGGGACGGCGGCGGCAAGGCGGTGCCGCCCCGTGTCGAGGGCCTGGGAGGGTTCACCTATCCGAGTGATCGGGGGTGCGGGAAACCCGCTGGGCGGGCGGCGGTGCCGGGTGAATCGCCGGGCGCCGGGTGGACGTCCCCGACGTCACCGCCCGGGACCCGAAAGGGGACGCCCGCACGTATCCTGAAGGCCCTCCGGGAGGCGCCAGGCCCTTCGGGAGACGCAGAGTCGAAGAGTCCGGAAGAGAGCGGCCACCCATGCGCGTCTACGTCCCCCTGACCCTCCCCGGGCTCGCCGAGGCGCACAAGACGGGCGAGCTGGGGACCGGTCCGTTCGTCGCCTACGCCGTCACGCCCGCGCTGCGCGAGTGGTACCTCTCCGACGACATAGAGGAACTGGAGTACGCCGCGCTCAACCGGGCCGCGCTCGCCTCCCTGCGGCTGCTGGCCGCCGACCAGGGCGCGCCGCGGCGCCGGGTCGTGGTCGCCGTGGACGTCCCCGACGGCACGGCGGCGGCCGACCCGGACCGCGGGCTCGACCCGGCGGCGCTGGGCGAGGTGCGGGTCACCGGGACGGTCGCGCTGGCCGAGGCGGCCTCCGTGCACGTCGACTCCGACGACGCGGAGCAGGACGTGACCGCGGCGGCCGGGGCTCTTCCGGCGGCGGACGGCGGGGACGACGACGCGCAGTTCGTCGTGGACGGGGCCGAGGACCACGAGCTGCTCTGGTACGCCACGCAGGAGATCCCGAACCTGGTGGGGCTCGGCGGCTGAGCGGGGCCGACGGGGCCCGTTCGAACACCCGTGACCTGCGGTGATGCGTCGCCGGTCTTGATTGTCAGTGCGGGCGGGTAGCGTTTTTGGCATGGGGAAGCACGGAAGCGCGCACATCGTCTGGGACTGGAACGGGACCCTGTTCCACGACAACGACGCGATCATCGGGGCGACGAACGCGGCATCGGCCGAGCTGGGCCTGGCGCCGATCACGCTGGAGCAGTACCGGTCGCTGTACTGCGTGCCGGTGCCGAAGTTCTACGAGCGGCTGATGGGGCGGCTGCCGAGCGAGGCCGAGTGGGAGGCCATGGACGAGATCTTCCACCGGTACTACGCCGAGCACCGCGGCCTGTGCGGGCTGACCGACGGGGCGGTCGAGCTGCTGGCCGGGTGGCGTACGGCGGGGGGCAGCCAGTCGCTGCTGAGCATGTACGCGCATGACGAGCTCGTGCCGTTGGTGCGCGGATTCGGGATCGAGCCGCACTTCATACGGGTCGAGGGGCGGGTCGGGCCGTCCGGGGGCAGCAAGGCCGAGCACATGGTGCGGCATCTGCTGTCGCTGGGGGAGGTGCAGCCCGGGCGGACCGTGGTGATCGGGGACGCGTCGGACGACGCGGTGGCCGCGCGAGCCGTGGGGGCGAAGGCGGTGCTGTACACCGGGGGGTCGCACGGCAGGGCGAGCCTGGAGGAGGTCGGGGTGCCGGTCGTGGACTCCCTGGCGGAGGCGGTCGAGGAGGCACAGCGGCTCGTGGCGTGACCGGTTGGGCGCGGGCGCCGGTGCGGTGGGGCTCGGGTGAGGGTGGGGTCGTTCACCGGCGCTCACCGGCGCTTGCCGGGTGCCGCCCGTGCCCGCCCGTGCCCACCCGTGCCGCCCCAGCGGCACGACGGCCCGCGACTGTGTGGGAGGCGGCTGGGGTAGCGCCCCTTCAGGGACGCGGGGAACCGCGCGACCGGCCCCCACTCACCCGCAGCCGGACTTCGGTCCCGCCCACCCCGCCCTCGGCCAAGCCGGCGCCGCGTCGCTGTGCAGAACGTCAAAGTTCCACCCCCTCTTTTGTACACATACGGCTCATGACGGCTCCCGGGTGAGGAGCGATAGCCTTGGTGGCGTGATCAGCGCGATAGTTCGCGGGGGCGTCGACGCCCCTGCCCTGCGCCCGGTGAGCACGGAACACCTCCGTGACCGGGCGGCGGTGGCTGGTCTTCGCGGGCGGAGGGCACCCGAAACGGCCCTGGTAGCGGCGTTGCCGAGAGCGACGTCACACCCTCGGGGCATGTCGAGAATGGCCGAATACCCCCCGCTCGTCTCACCTTGCGGCATAGCGTCGGAGCAGACCGGAGACCCCGGCCGTGGCGTCGAGCCGCAGGGGGAAGAGCCCGTACTTCCTTCTACGTCACGCAATGGCGCGCGACAGGAGCCAGAGGACAATGCAGACCAAGCTGGACGAAGCCAAGGCCGAGCTGCTCGAACGGGCTGCCCGGGTAGCTGAGAACAGCCCGGCAGGGGGGCACCTACCGACTGGGACGACGGGGACGGCGGACCAGGAGTCCGTGTTCACGTTCCTTCAGCGCTACTACCTGCACACCGCGCCAGAGGACCTCGCCGACCGTGACCCGGTCGACGTCTTCGGCGCAGCCGTCTCGCACTTCCGTCTCGCCGAGACCCGTCCGCAGGGCACCGCGAACGTCCGGGTCCACACCCCGACCGTCGAGGAGAACGGGTGGACCTGCAGCCACTCCGTGGTGGAGGTCGTCACCGACGACATGCCCTTCCTCGTCGACTCGGTCACCAACGAGCTGACCCGGCAGGGGCGCGGCATCCATGTCGTGATCCACCCGCAGTTCGTGGTCCGCCGCGACCTCACCGGCAAGCTCATCGAGATGCTGCCCACTCCGGCCGCCGGCGAGGAACTGCCGCACGACGCGCACATCGAGTCCTGGATCCACGTAGAGATCGACCGCGAGACCGACCGCGCCGACCTCAAGCAGATCACCGTCGATCTGCTGCGGGTGCTGTCCGACGTCCGCGAGGCCGTCGAGGACTGGGAGAAGATGCGGGAGGCGGCGGTCCGTATCGCCGAGGACCTCGCGGCCGAACCGGTCCCCGGCGACCTGCCCCGCCCCGAGGTCGAGGAGGCCCGCGAGCTGCTGCGCTGGCTGGCCGCCGACCACTTCACCTTCCTCGGCTTCCGCGAGTACCAGCTGCGCGAGGACGACTCGCTGGGCGCCGTGCCCGGCACCGGCCTCGGCATCCTGCGCTCCGACCCGCCCCACGCCGGCGAGGAGGGCCATCCGGTCAGCCCCTCCTTCGAGCGGCTCCCGGCCGACGCGCGCGCCAAGGCCCGCGAGCACAAGCTCCTGGTCCTGACCAAGGCGAACAGCCGGTCGACCGTGCACCGGCCGTCGTACCTGGACTACATCGGGGTCAAGAAGTTCGACGCGGACGGCAACGTCGTCGGTGAGCGCCGCTTCCTGGGGCTGTTCTCGTCCGCCGCGTACACCGAGTCGGTGCGCCGGGTGCCCGTCATCCGCCGCAAGGTCGACGCGGTGCTCGAGCGGGCCGGCTTCTCGCCCAACAGCCACGACGGCCGCGACCTGCTCCAGATCATGGAGACCTTCCCGCGCGACGAGCTGTTCCAGACCCCGGTCCCCGAGCTGGAGTCGATCGTCACGAGCGTCCTCTACCTCCAGGAACGCCGGCGGCTCCGCCTCTACCTGCGCCAGGACGAGTACGGCCGCTACTACTCGGCCCTCGTCTACCTCCCCCGGGACCGCTACACCACCGGTGTCCGGCTGCGGATCATCGACATCCTGAAGGAGGAGCTCGGCGGCACCAGCGTCGACTTCACGGCCTGGAACACCGAGTCGATCCTCTCCCGGCTGCACTTCGTCGTCCGGGTCCCGCAGGGCACCGAGCTGCCCGAGCTGTCCGACGCCGACAAGGACCGCATCGAGGCCCGCCTGGTCGAGGCGGCCCGCTCGTGGTCCGACAGCTTCGCCGAGGCGCTCAACGCCGAGTGCGGCGAGGAGCGCGCGGCCGAGCTCCAGCGCCGCTACACCAACTCCTTCCCCGAGGGCTACAAGGCCGACCACACCCCGCGTGCGGCGGTCGCCGACCTGGTCCACCTGGAGCGGCTCACCGAGGAAGCGGGCAACGACTTCGCGCTCAGCCTCTACGAGCCGGTGGGCGCCGCCCCCGACGAACGCCGCTTCAAGATCTACCGCAAGGGCGCGGCGATCTCCCTGTCGGCGGTGCTGCCGGTCCTGAACCGGCTGGGCGTCGAGGTGATCGACGAGCGGCCCTACGAACTGCGCTGCTCGGACCGGACGACCGCGTGGATCTACGACTTCGGCATGCGGATGCCGAAGACGGCGGGCGGCGGCAACGGCGACTACCTGGGCGACGACGGGCGTGAGCGGTTCCAGGACGCCTTCGCGGCGACCTGGACCGGCCTGGCGGAGAACGACGGCTTCAACGCGCTGGTGCTGAGCGCCGGGCTGAGCTGGCGGCAGGCGATGGTGCTGCGGGCGTACGCCAAGTACCTGCGGCAGGCCGGTTCCACGTTCAGCCAGGACTACATGGAGACCACTCTCCGTCACAACGTCCACACCACACGGCTGCTCGTCTCGCTCTTCGAGGCGCGGATGTCGCCGGACCGGCAGAAGGCCGGCCTGGAGATCACCGACGCCCTCCACGAGGAGCTGGACGCCGCCCTCGACCAGGTGGCGAGTCTCGACGAGGACCGCATCCTGCGCTCCTTCCTGACCGTCATCAAGGCGACGCTGCGCACCAACTTCTTCCAGGAGACGGTGGAGGGCGCCCCGCACTCGTACGTCTCCATGAAGTTCGACCCGCAGGCCATCCCGGACCTCCCCGCGCCGCGCCCGGCGTTCGAGATCTGGGTGTACTCGCCGCGCGTCGAGGGTGTGCACCTGCGCTTCGGCAAGGTCGCGCGCGGCGGTCTGCGCTGGTCCGACCGGCGTGAGGACTTCCGGACCGAGATCCTCGGCCTGGTCAAGGCGCAGATGGTCAAGAACACCGTCATCGTGCCGGTCGGCGCCAAGGGCGGGTTCGTCGCCAAGCAGCTGCCGGACCCGGCGAAGGACCGGGACGCGTGGCTCGCCGAGGGCATCGCCAGCTACAAGACGTTCATCTCGGCGCTGCTCGACATCACCGACAACATGGTGGCCGGCGAGGTCGTGCCCCCGCAGGACGTGGTCCGGCACGACGAGGACGACACCTACCTGGTGGTCGCGGCCGACAAGGGCACGGCGACGTTCTCCGACATCGCCAACGAGGTCGCCGGGAGCTACAACTTCTGGCTCGGCGACGCCTTCGCCTCCGGCGGCTCCGCGGGCTACGACCACAAGGGCATGGGCATCACCGCGCGCGGCGCCTGGGAGTCCGTGAAGCGGCACTTCCGGGAGCTGGGCGTCAACACGCAGGCCGAGGACTTCACGGTCGTCGGTATCGGTGACATGTCCGGTGACGTGTTCGGCAACGGCATGCTGCTCAGCGAGCACATCCGCCTGGTCGCCGCCTTCGACCACCGGCACATCTTCATCGACCCGACCCCGGACGCGGCCACCGGCTACGCCGAGCGCCGCCGTCTGTTCGACCTGCCCCGCTCCAGCTGGGGCGACTACAACACCGAACTGCTCTCGGCGGGTGGCGGGATCTTCCCGCGCAGCGCCAAGGCGATCCAGGTCAACAGCCATATCCGCGAGGCGCTCGGCATCGAGGAGAAGGTCGCCAAGCTGACCCCGGCCGAGCTGATGAAGGCGATCCTCAAGGCGCAGGTCGACCTGCTCTGGAACGGCGGCATCGGCACCTACGTCAAGGCGTCGACCGAGTCGAACGCGGACGTCGGCGACAAGGCCAACGACGCCATCCGCGTCGACGGCGCCGACCTGCGCGTCAAGGTCGTCGGCGAGGGCGGCAACCTGGGCCTGACCCAGCTCGGCCGGATCGAGTTCGCCCGCCAGGGCGGCAAGATCAACACCGATGCCATCGACAACAGCGCCGGCGTGGACACCTCCGACCACGAGGTGAACATCAAGATCCTGCTCAACGGTGTGGTCGCGGACGGCGACATGACGGTCAAGCAGCGCAACAAGCTGCTCGCCGAGATGACCGACGAAGTCGGCTCGCTGGTGCTGCGCAACAACTACGCGCAGAACGTGGCGATCGCCAACGCGCTGGCCCAGTCCAAGGACATGCTCCACGCCCAGCAGCGGTTCATCCGCCACCTGGTCAGGGAGGGCCACCTCGACCGGGCGCTGGAGTTCCTGCCCACCGACCGCCAGATCCGCGAGCGGCTCGGCTCCGGCCAGGGCCTGACCAGCCCGGAGACGGCCGTCCTGCTGGCATACACGAAGATCACGGTCGCCGACGAGCTGCTGGCGACCTCGCTGCCGGACGACCCGTATCTGAGCGGCCTGCTGCACGCGTACTTCCCGACGGCCCTGCGCGACCGGTTCGCCGCCGCGCTCGCCACCCATCCGCTGCGCCGTGAGATCACCACCACCGTCCTGGTCAACGACACGGTCAACACCGGTGGTACGACCTATCTGCACCGGCTGCGCGAGGAGACCGGGGCGTCCCTGGAGGAGATCGTCCGGGCGCAGACCGCGGCGCGTGCGATCTTCCGCTCCGCCCCGGTCTGGGACGCGGTCGAGGAGCTGGACAACAAGGTCGACGCGGCCGTCCAGACCCGCATCCGGCTGCACTCCCGCCGTCTGGTGGAACGCGGCACCCGCTGGCTGCTGAACAACCGGCCGCAGCCGCTGGAGCTGATCGAGAACGTCGACTTCTTCTCCGAGCGGGTCGAACAGGTCTGGCAGCAGCTGCCCAAGCTGGTGCGCGGTGCGGACCTGGAGTGGTACCAGCACGTGTACGACGAGCTGTCCGCGGCCGGGGTCCCGGACGAGGTGGCGACCCGGGTGGCGGGCTTCTCCTCGGCCTTCCCGGCGCTGGACATCGTCTCGGTGGCCGACCGCATGGGCAGGGAGCCGCTGGACGTCGCCGAGGTCTACTACGACCTCGCCGACCGTCTCGGGGTCTCCCAGCTGATGGACCGGATCATCGAGCTCCCGCGTGACGACCGCTGGCAGTCGATGGCCCGCGCCTCCATCCGCGAGGACCTGTACGCGGCCCACGCGCTGCTCACCGCCGACGTGCTCGCCGCGGGCGACGGTACGGCGACGCCCGAGCAGCGCTACCAGGCCTGGGAGCAGAAGAACGCGGCCATCCTGGGCCGGGCCCGGGCCACGCTGGAGGAGATCCGCAGCTCGGACTCCTTCGACCTGGCCAACCTGTCGGTGGCCATGCGGACGATGCGGACGCTGCTGCGCACGCACTCGTAGTCGCAGGTGTAGTCGCAGCCGCAGTCGTGCGACATGAAGGCGCCCCGGGCCGGTGACGGCTCGGGGCGCTTTCTTTCCCGGCGGTGACGGTTCGTGTCGGCCTGGGTGTTCCGGACGGACACGAGCCGCGCCGTGTGGGACGGCGCGGCTCGTGGCGTAGATCTGCGTCAGGAGGGCTGAGTGACCTTCGGAGCGTCGGCCTGCTTCGGCGGCGCGGCCTTCGGCTTCGGCTTGGCCTTCGGCTTCGCCTTGTCGCCGGTGAAGGCCTCGTACTCCGCGAGGACTTCCTCGGTCGGCCCGTCCATGCGCAGCACACCGCGTTCCAGCCACAGCACCCGCTCGCAGGTGTCGCGGATGGACTTGTTGTTGTGGCTGACCAGGAACACCGTGCCGGCGTGCTCGCGCAGGGCCCGGATGCGCTCCTCGGAACGCATCCGGAAGGCCGCGTCACCGGTGGCCAGCGCCTCGTCGATGAGCAGGACGTCGTGGTCCTTGGCGGCGGCGATGGAGAACCGCAGCCGGGCGCCCATGCCGGAGGAGTAGGTGCGCATCGGGAGGGTGATGAAGTCGCCCTTCTCGTTGATGCCCGAGAAGTCGACGATCTCCTGGTAGCGCTCCTTGATCTCCTCGCGGGACATGCCCATGGCGAGGCCGCCGAGGTAGACGTTCTTCTCGCCGGTCAGGTCGCCCATGAGGGCCGCGTTGACGCCGAGGAGGGAGGGCTGCCCGTCGGTGTAGATGGCGCCGTTCTCCACCGGGAGCAGGCCGGCGACGGCCTTGAGGAGGGTGGACTTGCCGGAGCCGTTGGTGCCGATGAGGCCGATCGCCTCGCCCTTGTAGGCGACGAAGGAGACGCTCTTGACGGCGTGCACCTTGCGGACCCCGGCCGCCTTCTCGGCCTTCTTGCCGCGCAGCATGCGGTTGAGGGCGGCGGTGGCGGAGCCACGGCCGGCGCCGGTGCCGTTGACCCGGTAGACGATGTCGACGCGGTCGGCGACGACGGTGGGGATGCGGGTGTCGCTCACGCTGCGGGTGTCGCTCACGCTGGGGGTGTCGCTCACGTTCTCAGCCACGGCCGTACGTCTCCTCAGCCTTCCAGAAGTAGATGAAGCCGCCGACGCCGAAGACCAGGGCCCAGCCGGTCGCGATGAACCACACGTGCGGCGGCAACTGGCTGGCGTGGAAGCTGTCGATCAGGGAGAAGCGCATCAGGTCGATGTAGACGGCGGACGGGTTGGCCTTGAGTACCGGGGCCACCCAGCTCGGCAGACCCTTGTGCTGGCCGGTCAGCTTGTCGATGCTCCACATGACACCGGAGATGTACATCCAGGTGCGCAGCACGAACGGCATCAGCTGGGCGATGTCAGGGGTCTTGGCGCCCCAGCGGGCCATGATCAGCGACATGCCGGTGTTGAAGGTGAACTGCAGGATCAGCGCGGGGATGGCCAGTACCCAGGACGCGGCGACCGGAACGCCGAAGCAGAGCAGGATCACGATCAGGGCGGCCATCGAGAACAGCAGCTGCTGGAGCTGCTGGAGGCAGAAGGAGATCGGGAGCGCCGCCCGCGGGAAGTGCAGGGCGCGGACGAGACCGAGGTTGCCGGAGATCGCGCGGGTGCCGGTCATGATCGAGCTCGACGTGAACGTCCAGATGAACACGCCGGTGACCAGGAACGGGATGTAGTCCGGCACGTTTCTCTTGGTGCCCAGCAGGATGCCGAAGATGAAGTAGTACACCGTGGCGTTCAGCAGCGGGGTCATGACCTGCCACACCTGGCCGAGCTTCGCCTGGGCGTACTGGGCGGTGAGCTTGGCGGTGGCGAACGCGGTGATGAAGTGCCGTCGCGCCCACAGCTGGCGGACGTACTGCGGCAGAGAGGGACGGGCGCCGCTGACCGAGAGTCCGTGCCGGGCGGCGAGCGCCGCGAGGTCGTCCTCGGCCGTGACCGGGGTCGGGGGCGGTGTGTGGAGAACCTGGGTCACATCCGCTGCTTTCACTCGGGGGGTGGGGGTGCGGCGTCCGGCTGGGCACCGGCCCGTCATCCGGCGTTTCCTTACGCTTCTCTTCACGTTTTCTTACGTCGGGACGGGACCGTATCGTCGCAACGGGAGCGTAGGCGGAGTTGGCGTCGGAACGCAACCGTTTCGTCGTCACGGACAGGTGTGTGCCGTAACACTTCCGAGGTCGGGGCGCGACCGATTCGTTGCGGGGGGACGAGTCGGGCTCGTGTTCGGTACGGCGATGAGCTGGGAGTCGTTCAGTGCGGCCGTGTTGCGACGATCGGGTGGTGGGCCTCGTCGGGACGCAACCGTTTCGTCGTTACGCCCCTATGCTGGGTGACATGACGACGAACGCCGAGGAGTCCCAGACGCGTCCGCGCCGACGAGCCCCCGCCGGGGCGGCCGTCCTCCGCGAGGACGTGACCGAGGCCATCCGGGCCGCCGTCTTCGAGGAACTCGCGGCGGTCGGGTATGCCCGTATGTCCATCGAGGGCATCGCGCGCCGCGCGGGCGTCGGCAAGACCGCGGTCTACCGCCGTTGGCGCTCCAAGCTGCACCTCGTCCTCGACGTCGTCTCGGCCCTCGCGGTGCTGGGCCTGCCGGTGCCCGACACCGGCTCCCTGGAGGGCGACCTGCGGCTCCTGTACGAGGTCACCTCCCGTGCGCTGCGCCACCCGGTCGCCTCGCAGATCATCCCGGACCTCCAGGCCGAGGCGGCCCGCAACCCGGAGATCGCCGAGGCCATGCAGAAGACGCTGCGCGAGGGCCAGGACGGCGTCGCCAGCAAGATCATCGAGGCGGCCCAGCGGCGCGGTGAACTCGCCGCGAACCTTGACGACGACCTGGCCATGGACCTGATCTCCGGCCCGCTGTACTGGCGGTCGGTGGTGATCCGCACCCCGAAACTGCCGAAGGGGTATCTGGCGGCGCTGGCCCGTGGCACCACGGAGGCGCTCAAGGCGCTGTGAACCACTCCGCCGGGGATGTCACAGGCGGGGCCGCCGTCTCGTCGTAGGGGCGCAGGCATCCTCGATCAAGGAGTGGACGATGAACCTCGCCCTGTGGATCGCCGCCGGACTGCTCGCCGCGGTGGCCCTGACCGGTGGGATCAGCAAGACGTTCGTACCCCGGGAGAAGCTGGCTGCCGCCCACGGCGGGGGCTGGACCGGAGACGCGGGCACCGGCTTCGTCAAGACGCTCGGTGTGCTGGAGCTCCTGGCCGCGGCGGGCCTGGTGCTGCCCGCGGCCGTGGATGTCGCACCGGTCCTGGTGCCCGTGACGGCCGCCGCCTGGATCCTGCTGATGGTCGGAGCGATGATCACCCACGGCCGGCGCGGCGAGCGGGCGTTCGTGGCACTGAACCTGGTCTACCTCGTGCTCGCACTGGTCGTCGCGTTGGGCCGGTTCGGCCCCGCGTCCTTCTGAGCGGCCGGTTCATGGATGTCGAAGGGGGAGTCGGGGGAGAAGGGGGAAATGGGGGAGTGGACATGAACAGGACCGAGGAGTTCCAGGAGCTGCGGCCGCTGCTGTTCTCGATCGCGTACCGCATCCTGGGCAGCGTCAGCGAGGCGGAGGACGCGGTCCAGGAGAGCTGGCTGCGGTTCGAGCGCTCGCCGACGGAGGTCAGGTCGCCGAAGGCGTTCCTGTCGGCCGCGGTCACCCGGATCTCGATCGACGTACTGCGCTCGGCCCGCGTCCGGCGCGAGGAGTACGTCGGCCCGTGGTTCCCGGAGCCGCTGCTCGCCGACCCCTACGAGGATCCGGCGCGGTCGGCGGAGCTGGCCGACTCGGTGTCGATGGCGGCCCTGCTGCTCCTGGAGCGGCTCAGCCCGCTGGAGCGGGCCGTCTTCGTGCTGCGCGAGGTGTTCGACTTCGGCTTCCCCGAGGTCGCCTCGGCGGTGGGCCGCTCCGAGGCCGCGTGCCGTCAGCTCGCCGTACGGGCCCGGCGCCACATGGCCGAGGGCCGCCCCCGTTTCGAGGCGGACCGGAGGGAACGCGACGAACTGGCGGCACGCTTCTTCGAGGCCCTCCACGAAGGTGACCTGGCCGGCCTCCAGGACCTGCTCGCCGCCGACGTGTCCCTGGTCGGCGACGGCGGCGGCAAGGCCCCGCAGCTGGCCCGGACGATCGTCGGCGCCCAGAACGTGGCCCGCCTGCTCGCGGCCGTCTTCCCGCTGCTGGACAGGGTCGAGGTGAACTGCGAGCAGCACGAGGTCAACGGCCAGCCGGGCGCGATCTTCCACGACCGCGACGGCAAGGTCCTCCAGACCTTCTCCCTGGACATCCTCGACGGCCGGATCCAGACGATCCGCCTGGTCCTCAACCCCGACAAACTCGCCCACGTGGGCCCGGTCGCCGACGCCTGGGCGATCGCGGAGGAGGTCAAACGAGCCCGGCGCCCCGGGGACTGACGCCGCCTCACGTACCCAGCCGCCGGGGGCGGCGGCTGGGGAAGCGGCGGGGCGGTGGGGGCGTGGCTCAGGTCCGAGCTGCTTCCGGATGGTGGCGGAGCCAGCCTTGCCAGGCCGAGGTGATCATGTCCTGGACGTCGTGTTTGGCCTTCCAGCCCAGTTCTGTGGCGATGCGGTCGGCGGAGGCGACCACGCGGGCCGGGTCGCCGGGGCGGCGCGGGGTGACGGTCGGGGGGCGGTCGTAGCCGGTGACCGCGTTGATGCGGTCGATCATCTCGCGGACCGAGACGCCCTCGCCGCGTCCGATGTTGAGGGTCAGTTCGCGGCCCGCCTCGGCCTGGAGGGCGCGGGCCGCCGCCACATGGGCCTCGGCCAGGTCCACCACGTGGATGTAGTCGCGGACGCAGGTGCCGTCGGGCGTCGGGTAGTCGTCGCCGAAGACGCGCGGCGGCACGTCCTCCGTGAGCTTCTCGAAGACCATCGGGACGAGGTTGAAGACGCCCACGTCGGCGAGTTCGGGGCGGGCCGCGCCGGCCACGTTGAAGTAGCGCAGCGAGGCTGTGGAGAGACCTGTGGCCCGGCCCGTCGCGCGGACCAGCCACTCACCCGCGAGCTTCGTCTCGCCGTACGGCGACATCGGCACGCACGGCGTCTCCTCCGTCACCAGCTCGACGTCCGGCATGCCGTAGACCGCCGCGGAGGAGGAGAAGACGAAGGACGGGACCCCCGCCTCCGTGACCGCCTGGAGCAGGACACGCAGACCTTCGATGTTCTCGCGGTAGTAGTGCAGGGGGCGCTCCACCGACTCGCCCACCTGTTTCTTCGCCGCCAGGTGGACGACCCCGGTCACCTCGTGCTCGGCCAGGGCGCGCGCCACCTTCTCGCCGTCCAGCGTGGAGCCCACCACCAGCGGGACATCCTCCGGCACGCGCTCTGCGACGCCGGTGGACAGGTCGTCGTACACCACCGTCCGCTCGCCCGCCTCGGTCATCGCGCGTACGACATGCGCCCCGATGTAACCGGCGCCGCCGGTGATGAGCCAGGTCATGTATGCCCGTCCCCTCCGTCAGTTGGCCCGTGGTGTTCGTCAGCCGCGGTCACCCTTCAGTGAAGCAGGTGCCGCCGACGTCAGCGGACGGCCGAGGTGGTGTCCCGCGCTCACGGAGGGGCGCGTGACGGCCTGCGGGCGGCGCGTGGCGCGCCACAGGCGGGTGAGGGAGAGGACGGCGGCGGTGGCCAGCAGGCCGTTGCGGGCGAGCATCAGCAGACAGCCGGTCCAGGTGCCGTGCACGACCTCGGCGTAGAACGTGGGATAGGCGACGGCACTGAGCGCGGTCGCCGTCACGACCAGCACGGCGACCGGACGCTGGGTGGTGTGCCGGCTGGTCAGGCAGACGGCGGTCAGGCCGAGCAGCCAGATCAGGTACTGGGGGCTGATCACCCGGCTGGTGACGGTGAAGAGGAGCACCGCGCTCAGCGCCGCGTCGTACGGGGTGGCCTCGGTCCAGCGCCGGGCCCGCACCCGCCACAGCAGCAGGAACGCGAAAGCGACGGCGGTGAGCGCGAGGGAGGCGGTCGCGACCGCGTGCACATGCGGGCCCACCAATTCCATCGCGCCGTACTGGTAGCGGGTCGTGCCCCGCCAGCCGGCGTGCCGGGCGAGGCTGAGCGCGGTGCCGCCGAGGGACTCGACCTGTACGCCCCGGCCGCCCTGCTGCCGGAGGAAGGCGAGCGGGTTGCGGAAGGAGAGCAGGAACGCGGTGAGGGTCGCGGCCCCGGTCGCGGCTGCCCAGGTCCACGTCGTGCGCGTCGCGCGCCCGCGCTCGACGCCCAGCAGCACCAGCGCGGGCCACACCTTCACCAGCGCGCCCAGCGCCGCGAGCGCCCCGCTCGCGCGCTTGGCGCGCTCCAGCGCCAGCAGGGAGAGCACGGCGAAGGCGGTGACCGCCACGTCGTAGCGGGCGAGCGGGAGGTGCAGCAGGAGGGGGAGGGCGCCGGTCCACAGGGCCGCGCCCAGCAGCGTGCGCCCGGGGCGCGTGCCCGCGCGCACGAGCGCCACCGTGATCAGCGCGTCGGTCGCCAGGGTGAGCGCCACGAACGCCTGGAAGTAGCTCAGCCCGGGCACAAGGCCCGGCGCGAGCAACACCGCGCCGGCGCCCGGCGGGTACTGCCACAACGTGTCGTGCGCCGGGAACGCGCCCTGCGACAGGACGCCGTACCAGTGGAAGTAGAGCCGCCACACTTCGCGCGCGACCGCTCCGTGTCCCAGGACTCGCTCGTTGTTGTGGGCGAGGAGCCACAGCATCAGCGCGCGCGTGCCGAGCCAGACACCGGCGAGCCAGAGGGGGCGCGCGAGGCGCGGCGCGCGCGGGGGGCGTGCGGTGCGCGCGGGGCGCCGCAGGCGCGGGAGTCGAACAGGCGGGGCGAACGGGGCGGGTGGGAGCGGGAAGTAAGAGCGGCGATTCATCAACCGCGAGCGTAAGCCGCGCGGATGGTGTATCCATGCCGATACGCCGTCATTACCCGGCAAAGGTTGGCTAATCGCAAAAGATCGGGCCGTGGTGAGTATCGGGCCTCTCGTAAAAGCGCATCCGCGGACAACGCGAACGACAGCAACCGGCCGGCCGACTCCGTCGAGTCGGCCGAAGCCGTTGGGGGGACCCCCCGACGGTCCGCCGGGCCGCGCGCGCCGTGCCGTCGTCGTGGCCGTCCCGGCCGCCGTGATGCTCGCGGTCGGCCTCTGGGGGCTGCACCGCGGCGGGATGTGGCGCGACGAGGCCGTCACCTACCAGGTCGCCAGGCGCACGGTGCCGCAGATCTGGCGGCTGCTGCACGGTGTGGACGCGGTACACGGCCTGTACTACCTGCTGATGCACGTCGTCCTCGCCGTCGCCCCCGGCCGGCCGGGCGAGGTGGACCTCCGGCTGCCCTCGGTGTGCGCGGCGGCCGTCACCGCGAGCTTGGTGGCCGCCCTCGGCACCCGCCTGGCCCGGCCGCGCGTCGGCCTGTGGGCCGGACTGATGTACGCGGTCACCCCCCTGGTCGGCCACTACGCGCAGGAGGGCCGCTCCTACGCCCTGGTCGCCGCGGGCGCGACCGGCGCGACCCTGCTGTTCGTACGGGCGGCGACCGAAAGGGAGGCCGGGGGAGAGACCGAGGCGGAGGCGGAGGCGGAGGCCGGGGGAGAGTCCGAAGCGGCAGCGGCAGCGGAGGCCGGGGAAGAGGCCGAAGCGGCGGCCGGAGGGCGGTGGCGGGTCTGGTGGTGGTACGGCGCCGTCCTCGGAGTCACCTGCTGGCTGCACGAGTTCGCGGTCCTGCTGCTGCTCGCGCACGCGGGAACTCTGGCGCTGGCCCGATCGTCGGGAAGGGTGTGGCGGGGGTGGGGCTGCGCGGCCGCGGGTGTGGCGCTGTCCCTGGCTCCGATGGCCGTCGTCTCGCACGCGCAGTCGGCTCAGCTGGCGTGGTTGTGGGAGCCGGACCTGGAGACCGCGCAGGTGCTGCTGCGCCAGTACCTCGGACCGACCGACGGGGTGTACTGGGCGTGCCTCGCGCTCGGTCTGCTGGGGCTGACCCGGCTGGTGGGCCGGCGCGGCGAGGTGACCCTCGCGGCGGTGACGCTGCCGCTCGCGGTGCTGCCACCGGTGGCGTTGATGCTGGCGTCGCAGCTCACCCCGCTGTACGTCGACCGGTATGTGCTGTACGCGCTCGCCGGGGCGCCCCTGCTGGTGGCGCTCGGCGCGGACCGGGTCGCCGGGGCGCTCGCTCGGCTCTGGTCGCACGGCACGGCGACCACGCTCAGGTCGCCCGCGCTCACCCTGGCGGGGGTCCTGGCGCTGATGCTCGCCTTCACCCACCAGGTGCCGCTGCTGCGGCACGACCGGGTGCCGACGAACCGGCCCGACGACCTCGGCGCGGTCGCGGAGGCGGCGGCGCGGGTGCTGCGGCCAGGCGATCCCGTGCTGTACCTGCCGGCCCACGCGCGGGGGACGGAGCTGGCCTACCCCGACGACTTCAAGGGCACGCGGGACGTCGCGCTGGCCGAACCGGCTGCGGCGTCCGGGACGTTGTACGGGCGCGAGGTCGGGGCGGCGACGCTGCGGCGGCGTCTGGCCGGAGTGGACGAGGTGTGGGCGGTGATGGAGAAGTACGCGCTGGTGAGCGGGTACCGGCCGCGGCTCGCCACGGAGCGCGCCAAACTCGCCGTGCTGAACCAGCAGTTCGTGCTGCGGGAGGAGATGGTGATCGACCGGATCGCGCTGCGGCTGTATGTGCGGCCGATTCGGAGCGGGTTGGGCTGAGTGCCGGCTGCGGGTCGCTGGGGGCCGGTCGCGCCCGCGCGGCGGTGGCCGCGCCATCGATACCGCCCCGCACCGCCGACGAGGGGCGCTCAGCGCGCCCCTTCCTCTGGCCGGGGACTCGGCGCTCCCTTTCGTCCGACGAGGCGCTCAACGCGCTCCCTTTCGTCCGACGAGGCGCTCAGCGCGCCCCCTCCTCCGAAGCCGCCGTGTCCAACGCCCCCGTCAGCTGGTCCAGGCGGGCCTTCAGATCCCGAATCTCGTCCACGTCGAAGCCGGTCGCGGACATGATCCTGCGCGGCACCTCGAACGCCCGCTCCCGCAGCTCCGCACCCTGCTCCGTCAGTCGTACCTCCACCGAGCGTTCGTCGCGGGCGCTGCGCTCCCGGTGGACCAGACCCGCCGCCTCCAGGCGCTTGAGCAGGGGTGACAGCGTGCCGGAGTCCAGGCGCAGGTGTTCGCCGAGCTTCTTGACCGGCAGGTCGCCCTGTTCCCACAGCACCAGCATCACCAGGTACTGCGGGTAGGTGAGCCCGAGGTCCTTGAGGATCACGCGGTAGACGCTGTTGAAGGCGCGGGACGCGGCGTGCAGGGAGAAGCAGATCTGGCGGTCCAGCCGGAGCCACTCTGCCTCGGGGGCCGGGGTCGGGGTCGTCGCGGTCATGGCTCCATCGTACCTCTTGTGAGTCATTTAGTTGTGTGCAATTGAATTGTGTGCTCTACTTGTCGTCGTGAGGGCGGCAGGAACGGAGCCGCCGGAACACCGAAACTTCGAGAGGGATGGTCTTCCATGGACGCGCTCTACACCGCAGCCGCCACCGCCACCGGCCGGGAGGGACGGGCGGTCAGCTCGGACGGGCAGCTGGACCTCGCGCTGGCGTTCCCGCCGGCTCTCGGCGGCAACGGACAGGGCACCAACCCCGAGCAGCTCTTCGCCGCCGGTTACGCCGCCTGTTTCGCCAGCGCGCTCGGCGCCATCGGCCGCCAGGCCAAGGTGGACACCGGCGAGATCTCCGTCACCGCCGAGGTCGGCATCGGCAAGGACGAGTCCGACGGCGGCTTCGCGCTCAAGGTCACCCTGCGCGTCGAGCTCCCCGAGGAGCTCGCCAACGAGACCGGCGAGAAGCTCGTCCACCAGGCCCACGAGTACTGCCCCTACTCCAAGGCCACCCGGGGCAACATCCCGGTCGAGCTCATCGTCGAGTAGTCACCCGAGCAGTCACCCGAGTAGTCAGTCGGGCAGCCGGCCGAGCGGCCACCGGTACGTCCTTCGTCCGGGTGAGCCGTGCGAGCACCTCCCCGGTCCGCCGGCTCCAGTCCACGACCACCGCATCCCCGGGCAGCCGCTCGCGCCGCGTCAGCAGCAGCCAGCGCGCCCGGGGGCGGTGGTCGTGTGCGTCGGCCAGCTCGATGCCGTATCCGGGGAGCAGGCGTACGGCGTAGTAGGCGTCCGTGACCACCGGTTCCCCGGGGCCGATGTGCCGGGCCGCCCAGTCGTACGACGGCCAGCGCGGCGGCTGGACGAAGCCGACCGGGTCCAGTGACCGCGGTACGACCGCTCCGGCCTGCGCGGTCAGGAAGCCCAGGCAGACCCCGCCGGCCACGGCCCAGCCCAGCGCCCGCCGCCGGACCGGCCAGGGCCGCTCCGCCGCCAGCTCCACCGCGAGCGCGCACTGCGGCGCCAGGAGGGCGGGGCCGAGCAGCTCGCCGAAGCCGTGGCGGACGCCGTATCCGGCCAACAGGGCCCCCATGGGGAACAGCAGTACGAGCGGATCACGCCAAGCCGCGGACCGCCCCACGTCCCCTCTCGCGGCCGATCCCGCGACCCCTCTCGCGGTCCCTCCCGCGGCCGTTTCCGCGACCCCTCCCGCAGCCGGTCCCGGGGCCGATGCCGCGGCCCGCGCCCGCAGCCACAGCGCAGGCACGCCGAGCAGCGCCAGCCAGCACTGCCCGACCACCCCGCCGTAGGCCCCGTACACCCCGGCCACCCCGTCCAGTCCGGCCAGCCCGTCCAGTCCGTCCAGCCCGTGCGCCTGGGGCAGCACGCGCGCGTGGGTGCCGCAGGCGATCAGCCCGGTCGCCACCGCGCCCATCAGCCCCCACCGCCCCCACACCGCGCCCTGCCGGCCCCGCTGCCACCCCGCCACGAACGCCACCGCCCCGGCTGCCGCCGCCACGCCGAGCAACGGGTCGACCAGCGCCATCACCCCGTACAGCACCCCGAGCGCGGCGTATCCGGAGAGGCTGCGCAGGCCGCTCGGGCCGACATAGCGCACCCGGCGCAGATCCCGGGCCCGGGCGCCGGTCAGGGCCCAGGCCCAGAGGGTGAGGCCGAGGGCGAACGCGGAGGGGTAGCCGAGGCTGCCGGTCAGGGGCAGCAGGGCCAGCGAGCCGCCGCCCCACCCCGGCCGGGTGCCCCACAGCACGGACACGAAGGCCAGCGCCAGCACCGGCGCCCAGGGGCGCGGGGTGAGCACGCGGACCAGCCGGCCGAGCCCGGTCAACAGCACCAGCAGGTTCAGCGGGCCGCACACCCGCAGCAGCTGCCACCCGCTGAGCCCGGTCAGCCGCGCCAGCGCGTCCTGCGCGAGCACGTACGGGGAGGCGGCGGTGTCCGCCGGGCCCGCCCGCAGCAGCCGCTCCACCGCCGCCGCGTGCTGTCCGGCCTCGCAGCAGGGCGGTACCCGCCAGTACGCCAGGGTCATCACCAGCCAGAACAGCAGGCCGAAGACCTGGTACGGGGTGAGTCGCCGGACGCGGCCGCCGCGCAGGGCGGTGGAACCGCGTGCGGCGCGCCGGACCAGGGCGCCGGTGCTCACCGGAGAGAACGGACAGGGCGGACCATTTGCCGAGTGTTCCCGCCCGCCCCGCCGGCATCCCGGCCGCTCTGCCGCCCGTCACCTCATCGAGTGAGCCTCCGCCAGGCCCACATCGCGCACGTCATCGACTGAGCCTCCGGCAGCCCAGCCCAGCCCAGCCCAGCCCCGCTCACCGAGTCGACTGAGCCTCCGGCAGCCCCGCCCCGCTCACCTCGTCGAGTGACCCCTGCGGGGGAACCGGAATCACCCGGTGCGCCAGCCGCTCGAGAAGCAGTGGCATGCCCACCACCGGCAGCAGCCAGGCCAGCACGATCAGCCGGTCGCCCCCGATGGTGATGTCCGGATGCCCGGCCTGGGTCAGGATCCCGGTGCCCGCGGCCGCCAGCAGGAAGGCCCCGAAGGCCGGCCGCCGCCGCGCTCCCCATGCCCCGGCCGCCAGCGCCGCCGGGAACAGTGGGGCCGACAACTGCCGGCGCAGCCACTCCACCCAGAAGTCCCACTCCAGATGGAGGAACTCCGGCCAGGGCCGCACCCGGTCCGGACGGCTGTAGTGGTCGGTCAGCAGGTCCTGCATGCTCTCCGCCTCGGAGGGATAGTGCAGCAGCCGGGCCAGCAGCAGGGTGCCGGCGACCGCCACACAGCCCGCCGCCGCGATCGCCGGCACCCCTCGCCCGGCCGCCCGGCCGCGCCGTCGCCGTCCGAGGGCGACCGCCGCTCCCGCCCCGGCCAGGCACATCCCGAGGAACAGCGCCTGCGCGTGCTTCACGGCGAACAGTGCCGACAGCGCGCCCGCCACCAGCGCGGTTCCCGCCCGCGCCCGCCCGGTGAGGGCCAGCGCGCAGCCCCACACCGCCGTCAGGGTCAGCGCCAGCAGCAGGCCCTCGGTCATCGGCCGCATCGCGGTCGCGCCCACCGGCAGGACGTAGTACAGGGCCTGCCCGGTCAGCGCGAGCGGCACCGGTACCGACAGCGTCCGCAGGACCAGGAAGGCCAGCACCCCGCCCGCGACCGTGACCAGTACACCCGCCAGCCACACCCCCCAGGTCACCCCGAGCACGGTGACGAACGGCAGCAGGAACACCGGATAGCCGGGCCGCACTTCGAAGATGGCCCGCAGCCGGGGACCCACGAAGGGCACGATGTGCCCGTCGGTCTGACCGGCCGCCAACCGGGTCTCCACGCGCCGCAGTTCGGCCTCCCGGCACTCGGCGAAGACCCGCCCCGCCGGGCTCGGCGCGTGGAAGCGCACGACGTTCACGCGCTGCGCGCGGGCCGCCTCGGACGCCTGGCCGGCGCACGCCCAGTCGACCGTCCGGGCCGCGGCCGCCCGCTGGTCCGCCCCGCCCAGGGTCAGCGCGTAGGACACGTAGTTCTTGGAGTCGGAGGTGTCCCGGCCGGTGACGTCGGCGAGTTGCAGCACAGCGAACACGGCGGCCAGGACCAGCACCCAGGTACGCGGTCTCACGTCGACGCCAGCAGATCGCGCCCCGGGGCGGGTTCCGGGACCCGCACGTCGGGGGCCGGCATCGACTCGCCGAGCAGCAGCGTCCGTACGACCCGTTCGGCGGCCCTGCCGTCGTCGAACTCGCAGAATCGGGAGCGGAAGTCGGCCCGCAGCCGTGCCGACTCCTCGTCCCGCCAGCCGCCCGAGGCGAACAGCCATGCCAACTCCCGGTAGGAGTGAGAGACATGGCCCGGCGCCTCGGCGGTGATGTCGAGATAGGCGCCCCGGCTCGCGGTGTACGCGGCCCAGTCGTCGGCGTGCACGACGATCGGCCGGTCCAGGTTGGCGTAGTCGAACATGATGGAGGAGTAGTCGGTGACCAGCGCGTCCGCCGCCAGCAGCACCTGCTCCCCGTGCGGTTCGCCGGTCGCGTCGACCACGATCCCGCGCCGGTGCAGCTCGGCCAGGCCCATCCCGCGCGCCGGACCGGTCGCCAGCGCCGGATGCAGCCGGACCACCAGGGTGTGGCCCGCGCCGAGGTCGGCGGCGAACCGGGCCAGGTCGATCCGCTCGACATGACCGCCCCGGACGTAGTCCCGGCGGGTCGGGGCGTAGAGCACGACCGTGTGGTCGGCGGGAATGCCGTACCGGGCCCGGAAGTCCGAGGGGCCGCCGTGGACCAGGACGTCGTTGCGCGGGCTGCCCGTACGGGCCGACGTGAAGTGGCAGGGGTAGGCCCGCTCCCACACCAGTTCGGAGTGACGGTTGGCGACCAGGCTGTGGTCCCAGCGGTCGGCCCGGCGCAGCATCTGCGGCACGTCGAGACCGAGCCGGGCGCCGGGCTTGCCCAGCAGGTCGGCGCCCAGGTACTTCAGCGGGGTGCCCCGATGGGTGTGGATGTGCACGCTGCCGGGCCGCTTGACCAGCGACCCGGGCCAGTTGACGTCGTTCACGAGGAACTTCGCGCGGGCGGTGAGCCGCCGGTACTCCGGGGAGTCCAGCAGTACGTGCTCCACGTCCGCGGGCAGCGCCGCCGCCGCCTCCGCGTCCTTCACCACCCAGACGCCCCGCAGCCCCGGCGCGATCTCCCGGGCCTTGCGGTAGACGGCCGCCGGGTCGCCCCGCAGGCCCCGGTGCGAGGACGCCGAGTACAGGACAAGACGCTCGTCCAGCGCACGGTGGCCGCCCAGCCCGGTCAGTGCGCGCCGGGCCCGGGCGCCCGCCGCCCGCCGCACGCGCAGCGCCTGCCGTCCGCTCTCCCGGCCGGCCCGCCCGGCCTGCTGCCGCAGCAGGTACGACGCGTACGAGCCGCCCAGCACTCCGAGGTCTGCGCCCTCGGGCCGGTACGCCCGGTACAGCGCCGCCGTGCGCCGGAAGAACTCGCCCTTGGCGGCGGGCGGCAGCCGGTCCGGTTTGGCGAGGATGTCCAGGCAGTGCTCGCCCATCTTCCGGTGCAGATACGGGCGCCAACTCGCCAGATCCGGGCGCGAGTCGACGTACTCGAACACCCTCCGGTACTGGTCGTGGATGTCGAAGTGCTTGCGGCTGGTGGTGGAGAGGATGTTGCCCTGGCGGCGCTGGCGGTAGTTCAGGCAGATCCGGTCGAGGGTGGCGATCCGGCCGGCGCCGAGCAGGACGGGGAAGGTCCAGGGGGTGTCCTCGTAGTAGCCCGGCGGGAACCGGAAGCCGTTCTCCGCGACGAAGTCACGCCGGTAGGCCTTGTTCCACACCACCATCAACAGGTCCAGGATCTCCGGGTGTTCGGCCGCGGTGAAGACGCCGTCGGTCGAACTCAGCACCTCGGCGAGGGCGTTGCGCCGGGTCCCGCCCCACCAGTAGGTGCGGGCGTAGTCGAAGACCAGGACGTCCGGGTCGCCGGTCTCCGTCAGCCGGTCGGCGATCGCCTGCAGCGCGCCCGGGGTGAGGGTGTCGTCGCTGTCGAGGAAGAGGAGGAAGTCGCCGCCGGCGTGAGGGAGTCCGGCGTTGCGGGCACGGCCGAGGCCGACGTTCTCGGGCAGGTGCAGGACCCGTACCCGCGGGTCGCGGGCCGCGTACTCGTCGAGGATCGCGCCGCTGCCGTCGGGGGAGCGGTCGTCGACGGCGATCACCTCGATGTCGTGGAAGGACTGCGCCAGGACCGAGTCGAGGCATTCGCGCAGAAAGCCCTGCACCTTGAAACAGGGCACGATCAGACTGAAGCGGGGCACGGTCAGCTCCTCACGAAGGCGGTGGTGGCCGGCGCGGGCAGGCGTTCCGCGAGGGGGATCAGCGGCGGGAGCGACTCCGGCGGCTGGCCGAGGAACACCCGGCGTACGACCCGTTCGGCGGCCAGACCGTCGTCGAACTGGCAGAAGCGGGCCCGGAACTCGGCCCGCAGCCGCTTGGCCTCCGGGCTCCGGTGGGAACCCTCGCGGAAGATCCGGGCCAGTTCCTCGGGGGTGCGCGCGACCGGGCCCGGCGGCTCGGCCATCAGGTCGAAGTAGACGCCCCGGGTCTCCCGGTAGACCTCCCAGTCGTCGGCGTAGACGACGATCGGCCGGTCCAGGTTGGCGTAGTCGAACATGATGGAGGAGTAGTCGGTGATCAGCGCGTCCGCCGCGAGACACACGTCCTCGGCGGAGCGGTGCGCGGTGACGTCGATGACCCGGCCGGTGCCGGCGAGGGCGCCCCGGTCGTAGAAGTAGTGGGCGCGCAGGAGGACGACGACGTTCTCGCCGGCCGCCTCGCAGAACGCCTCCAGGTCGAGGCCGGGCTCGAAGCCGCTGTGGTGGTCGCGGTGGGTGGGGGCGTACAGCACGGCCGTGCTGCCGTCCGGCACGCCCAGGCCGCGGCGGGCCCGGACCACGTCGTGGGCGGACGCCGTGTAGTAGACGTCGTTGCGCGGATAGCCGTACTCCAGCGCCTCGTACGAGCCGGGGAAGGCGCGCTCCCAGGTCTGGGTGGAGTGGCGGTTGGCGGAGAGGTTGAAGTCCCAGCGGTCGACGCGGCCGAGCAGCTTGGTGAAGCTGCCGGTCTGCGCGGCGACCACCGGGTACGTCGACTGGTCGACGCCCATCTTCTTCAGCGGGGTGCCGTGCTGTGTCTGGAGATGCACGCTGCCGGGCCGCTTGACGACGCCCTCCGCGAAGTTGGCGTTGTTGACGAGGTACTTGGCGCGGGCCAGCACCTGCCAGTAGCGGCGGCTGCCGATGACGGCGTACTCGACGTCCCGGGGCACGGTGTGTTCCTGGCCGGCCTCGACGAGGAACACCGAGCGCAGCCGCGGGACGAGCTGGCGGGCCGTGGCGTGGATCGCGGCCGGGTTGCACGCGTAACCGCGTCCCCAGTAGGCGCAGTACACGGCGAGGTTCGCGTCGAGCGGGCGGCGCAGTTCGAGGGCGTAGCGCAGCCGGGTGAGCGGCAGCCGTGGGCGGGGCAGCCGTGCGGCCGCCCGGACCGCCGCCCGGTTGGCCCCGCGCAGCGCCCGGAACGCGGTGTACGCGCCCGCGGCGAGCAGCCGGTGCTGCACCCCGAGACTGCCGCCCGGCATCCGGAACCCGGCCGGCCGGTACGTGCGGTACAGCCACCCCGCCCGCCGGAAGAACGCCCGGTGCCCGGACGGCAGCCGCTGCGGGTGGGCGGCCGTCCTCAGCACGGCCTCGAAGAGCTGCTCGAACAGCGGCCGCGCCCGCTCGCCCGGGAGCTGCGCCGCGCCCGCCCCCGCCAGCACCAGCTCGACCTGGTCGAGGAGTTCGTGCTGATGCGCACCCGGCAGGTTCAGCCTGCTGCCCTGCCGGCGCAGCCGGTGGCGTACGACCACCGCACGCAGCACCGCGACACGGTCGGCGGCGACAGTGGTCCGGCCACCCCAGCCGAGGTCCGTGAAGTGGCCGTCGGGGAAGCGGAGCCGACGGTCCGTGAGGAAGGCGCCGCGGTAGGCCGCGCTCCACGCCGGCAGGGTCACGCCGGTCAGCGCGGGTGCCTCGGCCGGGGCGAAGGCGTCCTGCGGGGTGCCCGCCGGCAGCGTCGCCGCCGGATTGGCCGGCTCGCCCTCCCACCAGGGCGCCCGCTCGTGCTCGAAGTACAGCACGTCCACGTCGCCGGTCTCGGCCAGCCGAGCCGCCAGCCGCGCCAGCGCGCCCGGCACCAGGACGTCGTCGCCGTCGAGGAACAGCAGGTACGTGCCCCTCGCCGCCCGCATCCCGGTGTTGCGGGCCCCGCTCAGCCCGGCGGACGGCGGCGAGTGCACCGGGGCCACCCGGGAGTCCCGCTCGGCGTATCCGGCGGCGACCGCGGCGGCCGGGGCGTCGGGCGCGTCGCAGACCGGGATCAGCTCCAGGTCGCCGAAGGACTGGGCGAGGACCGAGTCCAGCGCCTGGGACAGCCGGCCGGCGACCCCGTGGGACGGGACGATGATGCTGAAGCGGGGCATGCTGCTCTTTCTCAGGTGTCCATGCGGCCCGGCCTCCCCGTGGGGCGCCAGGTGGACGGCCGGGACGGAGTGGGCCGCGAGGTGTTGGGGGGCATGAGGGAACTCCCTGGAAGGCAAACGCCGGTCAGCGGCTCTCGGTGACGGGCAGGTGACCAGAAGGTTGCGGAACGGTGGCCAGCGGGGAGTGGGTGAGCCCCGAGGCCGCCGACGGAACAGGGTGTCGCTCGTCCAGGGGGATGAACTCCGGCAGTCCGGCCGTCTCACCGAGCACCACATGCCGTACGACCCGCTCGGCGGCGCGTCCGTCGTCGTACCGGCAGAACCGCTCGCGGAAGGCGGTGCGCAGCTGCGCGGAGCGGGAGCCGCGCCAGTGGCCGCTGGCGAAGATGTCGATCAGCTCGTCCTCGCTGCGGGCGACCGCGCCCGGCGGGGTGGAGCGCAGGTCGAAGTAGGTGCCGCGGGCCGCGTGGTAGGCGTCCCAGTCCTCGGTGTGCACGACGATCGGGCGGTCCAGGTTGGCGTAGTCGAACATGATCGACGAGTAGTCGGTGATCAGCGCGTCCGAGGCGAGGCAGAGGGACTCCACGCTCGGGTGGTCGCTGACGTCGATCACCCGGGCCCCGGCCGCGAGCGGGCCGCCGTGCCAGTAGTGGGCGCGGGCCAGGACCACGAAGCGCGGGCCGAGCCGGCGCACGATCCGGTCCAGGTCGAGCGCGGGGCGCTGGGTGCGCCGGTAGTCGCGGTGGGTGGGCGCGTACAGCAACGCGACCGTGCCCTCGGGGACGCCGAGCGACTCGCGGATCCGGGTCACGTCGGCCGAGGTGGCCTGCTGGAAGACGTCGTTGCGCGGATAGCCGTATTCGAGGGTGGTGTAGCCGCCGGGGTAGACGCGCTCCCAGGTCAGGGTGGTGTGGCGGTTGGCGGACAGGAGGTAGTCCCACTTGTCGACGCCCCGCAGGAGCTCCTCGAAGTCCATGTCGGCGCCGGCCGCCGGGTGTTCCTGGAGGTCGAGGCCCATGTGCTTGAGCGGGGTGCCGTGCTGGGTCTGCACGAACACCTGGCCGGGGCGCTTCTTCAGCCGCCGCTCGAAGTTGACGTTGTTCACCAGGTACTTGGAGCGGGCCAGCGCGGTCCAGTAGCCGAAGGTGCCCGGGCGCAGCCGGCGCGGGCCCGGCGGGACGTCGTGCTGGTGCTCGGGGCGGGCGATCCAGGCGGTGCGGATGTGCGGGGCGTGGCTGCGGAACGCCGCCTCCAGCGCGCCCGGGTTGCAGCTGTGGCCGCGGTTCCAGTAGGCGGCGAAGACCGCGCGGTCGGCGCGCAGCGGCAGCCTCAGCTGGACGCGGTAGTGCAGCTGGAGGAGGGCCGAGCGCAGGCCCCGGAGGGACTTGACGCCGGCCTTCACCGTGCGACGGCCCGCGAACCGGCCCAGCTGGAGGGCGCGGTAGGTGCGGTGCAGGCCGTAGTGGACGAGGCCGTGGCGGAGCCGGGTGGGCCACGGGACCGGGGCGCCCTCGGCCCGGTGACGGCGGTAGTGGGCACGGGCCCTGCGCAGGAACTCGGCGCGGGTGCCGCGGGGCAGCCGCTCCCGCCTGGTGAACACCGTCGACAGGTGGTCGATCATCCGCCGGAACAGCACCGGCCGCCAGTGGGCCAGTTCGGGCCGCTCGTCGAGGAACGCGAAGACCCGGTCGTACTGGTCGAAGATGTCGAAGTGGCCGCGGCTGGTGGTGGAGAGGATGCTGCCCTGCCGTCGCTGCCGGTAGTGCACACAGACCCGGTCCAGGGTCGCGATCGACCCGGCGGTCATCAGGACCGGGTAGGTCCAGGGGGTGTCCTCGTAGTAGCCGGGCGGGAAGGCGAAGTCGTGCTCCGCCACGAACTCCCGCCGGTACGCCTTGTTCCAGGCCACCATGAGGACGCGGAGGAGGCCCGGCCGGTCCTCCAGCCGGAAGGGCGCCGGGCCCTGCTCGATCAGTTGCGGCGCGACCTTGTTGCGTTCCGCCCGGCCCGTCCAGAAGGTCCGCGCGTAGTCGTAGACCAGCACGTCCGGCTCGCCGGTCTCCTTGATCCGGTCGGCGATCGCCCGCAGCGCGTCGGGGGTGAGCGTGTCGTCGCTGTCCAGGAAGAGCAGGTAGTCGCCGCGCGCCTGCTCCATCCCGGCGTTGCGGGCACCGCCCAGGCCCTGGTTCTCCGGCAGGTGCACGGGCCGTACGCGCGCGTCGCGGGCCGCGTACTCGTCGATGATCGCGCCGCACGCGTCCGGCGAGCGGTCGTCGACGGCGATCAGTTCCAGATCGGGATACGACTGCGAGAGCACCGAGTCCAGGCACTCGGGCAGATACGCCTGGACCTTGTACGCGGGGACAATGACACTGAACCTGGGCAAGGGGCATCCATGGGTCGGTCGGCGCGGGCGTTCTGCCCGGGAACGGCCAATGGAGTGATTTGGTTACGGTTCCCTACGTCATGTGGGTTACGTTCCGTGCTGTGCTTTCCGGGGGACACCCTCGAACCCCCGGCGAAGGACGAGCCGATGGCCGGCCCGCCCTTCTTCGAAGCGCCCGGTGCGGTTATTTGACCGCGCCCGCCATCACCCCCGTCACGAACTGCCGCTGGAACGCGAAGAACACGGCCAGCGGGATCACCATCGAGATGAAGGCGCCGGGGGCCAGGACGTCGACGTTGTTGCCGAACTGGCGGACCTGGGTCTGGAGCGCCACCGTGATCGGCTGGGTGCCCGACTTGGTGAACACCAGCGCGACCAGCATGTCGTTCCACACCCACAGGAACTGGAAGATGCCCAGACTCGCGATCGCCGGCCCGCCCAGCGGCATCACCACCCGGGTGAACAGCCGCAGTTCACCGGCGCCGTCGAGGCGGGCCGCCTCCAGCAGCTCCCGCGGGATCTCCGCGAAGAAGTTCCGCAGCAGGAACACCGCGAACGGCAGACCGAAGCCGACATGGAAGAGGACCACCCCGAGGATCGTCCCGAACAGGCCGATCTTGCCGAAGAGTTCGGCGATCGGGATCAGCGCGACCTGGACGGGGACCACCAGCAGGCTGACCACGATCAGGAACCACCAGTCCCGGCCCGGGAACTCCATCCACGCGAACGCGTAACCGGCCAGCGCCCCGATGATCACCACCAGCACCGTCGCCGGAACGGTGATCAGGACCGTGTTCCACAGCGAGTTGGTGATGTCGCTGTTCTCAAGGAGGTTCTGGTAACTGTCGAACGTCAGCTGGGACGGCTTGGCGAACACCTTCCACCAGCCGCTCGCGCTCATGTCCTCCGGGGAACGCAGGGAGGAGGCGAGCAGCCCGATCGTCGGCACCAGCCAGAACAGGCCGACGACGATCAGGAAGATCCGCACCAGACCGCCGTTGATCTTCTCCAGCAGCCAGCTCATCGCCGTTCCTCCCGTCGGAGCCTGCGCACGTTGAACCACATCACCGGGATCACGAGGAGCAGCAGGAACACCGCGATCGCGCTCGCGATGCCCGGCTGGCCCTCCGAGAAGCCCTTGCGGTACAGCTCCAGGGCGAGCACGTTCGCGTCGTCCTGCGAGGAGCCCGGCGCGATGATGTACACGAGGTCGAAGACCTTCAGCACGTTGATCATCAGGGTGACGGTGACCACCGCGAGGACCGGCGCGAGCAGCGGCACGGTGACCTTGCGGAACACCTGCCACTCGGTGGCCCCGTCGACGCGGGCCGCCTCGAGGAGCTCCCGGGGGACACCTGCCAGTCCGGCCGCGATCAGCACCATCGCGAAGCCCGCCCACATCCAGATGTACGACCCGATGATGGCGGGCGTGACCAGGGACGGGCCGAGCCAGTCGACGCCGTTGTAGGGCTGCTTGAAGTTGCTTGCCGGGAGCCTGAGTCGCGCTCCGTCGGCGGCGGCGGGGAGGGTGAAGGTGCCGTCGGCGGCGGCCGTGGCCGAGGCCACCACCTTGCCGTCCTTCACCGCCTCGACGCGCATCCCGTCGTACCCGACCTCGGACGGGTCGGGGGCGCCGAGCCTGCCGACGCCCTTGCCGCGGGTGAAGTCCTGCCAGGTGGTGCCGGTGATCCTCCCGGGGTCGGGCTTCGCCGCCACGGCCTTCTTCGCGCCGTCGGGCATCTGGTCCGGGGCGACCCCGACCAGGGGGAGAGCGACGGTCTGCCCGGTGTGGACGGTGGCCGTGGTGACGAAGCCGCCCTGGTCCGGCTTGAGCGGTGACTCGCGGCCCGGGTGGGCGTTCGGGAACGCGGAGGACTGGGCGAAGGTGTCGTGGATCCCGACCCAGACCGCGTTGGCGACGCCCTTGTCCGGGTCCTGGTCGTAGACGAGACGGAAGATGATCCCGGCGGCCAGCATCGAGATCGCCATCGGCATGAAGACGACCAGCTTGAACGCCGTGCCCCAGCGGATCCGTTCGGTCAGCACCGCGAAGACCAGACCGAGGGCGGTGGAGATCGTCGGCGCGAACACCACCCAGATGATGTTGTTCTTCAGGGCGGTGCGGATGCCGTCGTCCGTGAAGATCGCCTTGTAGTTGTCGAAGCCGGCGAAACCGTCGCCGTTCGCGTTGTAGAAGCTGCGGATCAGTGAGTACCCGATCGGGTAGACCACGAGCGCGCCGAGCAGCACCAGGGCGGGCAGGAGAAAGAGGAACGCCACGGTCCTGCGGGTGCCGGTCACGCTCTTGCGGCGGCCCGGTGGAGCGGGGGCCGTCGTCGTGGGTGCGGCCATCGCCCGGTCAGCTTCCGCTGCCGTAGGCGGCCGCCGCGTCCTTCTCCAGCTTCGCCTGGGTGCCCGCGACGTCCTTCGGGTTCTTCAGGAAGTCCTGCAGGTCCTTCCACTCGCCCTTGCCCGGGGTACCGCCGAACGCCTGCGGGGCCTGGTCGGACATGTCGAAGCGGAAGTCGTCACCGGAGGCGATCAGGGCCTTGGCGATGGTGCGCTGCACCTCGTTCGGATACGCCGAGTTCGGCACGCTCTTGTTCGGGGAGAGATAGCCGCCGAGCTTCGCCTGGATCGTCGCCGCGTCCGGGGAGGCCAGGAAGGTCGCGAGGGCCTGGGCGCCCTTGGAGTCCTTGAAGATGACGGCCGCGTCACCGCCGGAGACCACGGGGGCGGCGGAGCCGACCGCCGGGAACGGGAACACCTTGGCGCCCGTGCCCACCTTCGCCTTGGTCTCACCGATGTTGACCTGTACGAAGTCGCCCTCGTAGACCATGCCGGCCTTCGGCTGGTCGCCGCCGGTGAAGGTCTGGGTGACCGAGGCCGGGAACTCCGTCTGCAGCGCGCCGTCGGCGTCGCCCGCGACGTACCCCTTCTTGCCCCAGATCTGGGCGAGGGTGGTCAGCGCCTGCTTCACCGACGGGTCGGTCCACTTGATCTTGTGCTGGGCGAGCTGGTCGTACTTGTCCGGGCCCGCCTGCGAGAGATAGACGTTCTCGAACCAGTCGGTCAGCGTCCAGCCGTCGGCGCCGCCGACCGAGAACGGCGTGACACCCGAGTCGTACACCGTCTGCGCGGTCGTCAGCAGGTCCTGCCAGGTCTTGGGTTCCTTGGCGCCCGCGTTCTCGAAGACCGTGGTGTTGTACCAGATCAGCGACTTGTTGGCGGCCTTGTAGTAGACGCCGTACTGCTTGCCGCCGACCTTGCCGATGTCCTGCCAGCCCTGCGAGTAGTTCTTCTGCACTTCCTTGAGCGCGTCCGCGCCGAGCGGCTTCGCCCAGCCCTTCTGCACGGCCTGTTTGATCGCGCCGGGCTGCGGCAGCAGCGCGATGTCCGGCGGCTGACCACCCGCGATCTTCGACCCCAGGAAGTTGATGATCGGATCCTGGGCGGGCACGAAGGTGACCTTCGCACCGGTGCGCTTCTCGAACTCCGCGAGCACCTGCTTGAAGTTCTTCTGCTCCTGTCCGGTCCAGACGGCCGCCACCTCGAGTGTGGTGCCGTCCAGCTTCGGGAGGGTGAGGGTGGAACCGGACGTACTGGCGCTGCTCCCCGAGCCGTTGTCGTCCTTCTTGTCGTCACTGCCTCCGCACGCGGTGAGCACGAGGGCTCCCGCGAGGAGTGCGGTGAGTGTCGTGAGGGCCCTGTCTGTCCGGATGGTGTTGCTCATGGCGCGCATCACTTCCCCGTTCGTCGTTCTTCGTTGAACGTCAGAACTCTGTTCCGTGCGCTCCGGTGTACGCGGGGGTCGCCTGTGCGGCAAGGGTGCGTACAGGTGAGGGCCGTAGATCGTGATCGCCTCGTGATCAGTGACCCGGGTTCGCCCCCGCTCACAGCAGCGAGGGAACCTCCGCCGCCGAGACCTCTTTCGCCGCTCTCTCCACCGCGCTCGCCAGCAGCGCCAGGTCCGTCGGGCCGTTGCCCAACTCCCTTACCGGGCGGCGGGTCGGGGGGTCGCCCATGCGGGGCCAGTCGAGGGGGACGACCGTGGGGCGCTGGGTCGCCGTGCGGGGGATGCGGCCGGTGACGCGGCCCGCCTGGAACGCCGTGACACGGCCGTCCGGTGTGGTCAGGCGGCCGCGGCCCGGTGCCGGTTCGTCGGGTCCCGCGGCCGGTGGGTCCAGGGTGACGCGCAGGGTGGCCCGCCGGGCCGGTTCGGTCTCCGCCGTACGACCGCCCGTGCCGGCCGCCGCGATCAGGTGGACGCCGAGCCGGTCGCCCTCCTTCGCCACCGCCTCCAGCGCCCGCATCACGGAACCGGCGGCCGGCCGGCCCGGTGAGCCGAGGGCGGGGGAGACCAGGGCGTCCAGATCGTCGACCACGACGACCAGGCGGGGCAACGGCGGTGGCGCCTCGGTGCGTTGACGGGCGGCGGCCCCGGCCGACGGGCGCAGCCGGATCGTGGAGCTCGGCGGTGCCTCTATGTCGGCGGCGCCCGACGCGGCGGGGCGGCCGCGCTGGGCGACGATACGGCCCGAGATCTCCCGCTGGGCGTGCCAGTCGGTGAAGTCGGAGCGGCCCAGCAGCTCGGCCCGCCGCTTCAGCTCGGCGCTCAGTGACTGCGCCAACTCCCGCATCCGCACCGGGTCGTTGACGGAGAGGTGGGTTGTCACATGCGGTATGTCGGTGCACACCCGCAGGCCCTCGCCGAGTCCCGCGCCGGAACCGGTGCCGACGCCGTCGCGGCCGTCGATCAGGACGATCCCGAGCCGGTCGGGGCGCTCGGCGGCGGCCAGCGAGGCGACCATCGCCCGCAGCAGCTCGGTACGGCCGCTGCCGGGCGGGCCCTCGACCAGCAGATGCGGTCCCTCGGCCACCAGGTCGGCGCCGAGCGGGCCGCGCGGTCCGGCGCCGAGCACCGCCCGGGCCCGGCCGCCCAGCGACTCCGTGTCGTCGGCCGCGTCCGCCCAACGGGCCATCAGCGAGGCCGGGGTGGCCCGGGCCAGCCCCAACTCGTCCAGCAGGCGGGCGGACTGGGGGAGCGGGGCGGCCACGCGGGTGTGCCGGTCGCCGGCCGGCCCGTCGGGGCGCAGCGGGGCCATCGCCCTCGCGAACCGCTCGGCCCAGGCGGGGGAGACCGCGTCCACCGCGGCCAGGGTGCCGGGGCCGAGGGGGCCCGCCGCGTCGGTGCGGGCCACCCGCAGCAGATGCAGAGCGGTCGCCACGTCCCCGCTGAGCAGGGCCACGGCCCCGCACTCCCGGAACGTCGGCGTCACCGCGCACGCGGCCTCGTAGGTCTGGGCGACCGGCGAGGTGGGCGAGGTGGGTGCCGTCTCCGCCAGGCAGATCACATGCACTCCGGCGCGCGGCCCGGCGACGGTCAGCCGTGCCACCGCGTCCCGCAGCGCGGAGCCGCCGGGATCGCCGTCCACGACGACGACCGTGTAGGGCCCCGGGAAGCCGCTGCTGCCGTCGCCGTCGTCGGCGCCGAGGTCGCCGCGGGCCCAGGAGGGGCGGTGGGCGGCCTCGGCGGACGGGGCGTCCGTGGTCGTACCGGCCAGGTTCGGGCGGTCGGCGGCGCCGGCCGGTCGTCGGGGCGCGGACAGGTCCTCCACCCTGCGGAGCAGTTCCTCCACGCGGGCGGCGGCCTGTTCGCGGTCGTAGGCGACCAGGAGCCGGCAGTCCTGGCCGTGTCCGGGGCGGACGTGCGGGAGCCAGCCGAGCCAGGACCACTCGGCCGTGCGCTCCTCCAGGGGGCGGGCCCGGTCCGCGCTGATCAGCACGATCTCCAGCAGGTCGGGGGAGTGCAGCGCGGCGAGCTGGGCCAGTACCGCGCGGGCGAGGCCGGCGAGGCGGGTGCGCGGGCCCGCGAGACCGAGGGCGCCGGCCTCGCGCAGGTCGGCGGTGACCGGCACGGCGGGGAGCAGCCCCGGGCCGCCGGGCGCCGGGCGGTCCGCGGTGCCGAGCCGGACCGTGAGCGTCTCCGGGTGGCCGGGCCCGCGCTCCCAGAGACGGGGGCCGGGGCCGAGCGCGGTCAGCAGCAGGGCGGCGGGATCCGGCCAGGTCTCGGGCTGGGCGGGGACATCGGCCGCTGCCGGGCCGCCGACCTCGGCCGCGGGCTCGCCGTCGGCGGCCGACGGGAGCTCACCCCGCCCGCCGGCCAGCCGCCGCGCCCAGGCCCCCAGCCCGCCGCGCCTGCGGGCGCCGGGCAGAGCGGGGGCGTCGGTGCCGCGGAGGGGGGTGCCTTTGCGTTTCGCGGAGGGGGCGGGATCGTCGGAGGCGTCGCCGTCCGGAGGGACGCCGTCCGGGGAGGGCCGGTGGCGCGCTGCCGCTGGATGATCGAAGGGTGCGGGCCCGGCGGGGTCGCCGTTTCGGGCAGCGGGGCCGCCGAGAACTCCGGAGCGGCCGACGTGGGTGTCGCCGGAGCGTTGCCTGGGGGCGGAACCGGCGCGTGGGCCGGGCAGCCCGCCGTGCTGTCCGACCGACGAAGCCTCGTACCCGCGTCCGGCCGACGGGGACGGGTCGTGCCCGGCCGCCGGTGATCCCTCGCTGCGGCCGGTGCCGACCGGCAGCCCGCCGGGGTGCCCGGCTCCGGCCGCCGGGACCCCGCTTTCCCACCCGGCCCGCGGCGGGCCGCCGCCCTGGCCGGCCGTCGGCAGCCCACCCCGGCTCTCGATCCTCGGCGCTTCGCCCTGCGCGGGTACGACCGGTGACTCCGCCGGCCCGTGTTCCTGGCCCCCGGCCGCTCCGCCCGAGGCTCCCCACCCCGCCGTGCCGTAGGCGTGATGGGTGCGGCCCGCGGGGCCGGTCCGGCCGTCGGCCGCGGCCGCCCCGCGCGCGGAGCCCGCGAAACCGCCGGCGCCGGCCGCGAAGCCGCCGCTCCCGTCGTCCGCGTCCGCGCCCTCACCGCCGAGCAGCACTCGTACGCAGCCCTCCCCGTCCGGTGCCGTGTCCACCCGGGCTCCCGGTCCCCCGGACGGCGTAAGCCGCAGGGCCGATTCCCCGATGCGCAGGAGCGCTCCCGCGGCGAGGCGGACCGGGCGGTCGGTGACGCGGGTGCCGTCCAGGGCCGTGCCGTTCGTGGAGTGCAGGTCGGCGACCGAGACGTGGCCGTCGGCGGCGACCGTGACGGCGCAGTGCAGCCGCGAGACGTCCGGGTCGTCGAGCGGGACGTCGGCGTCGGCGGAGCGGCCGATGGTGATCTGGCCGCCGTGCAGGAGGTGGACCCCGCCCGCGTCGGGCCCGGCGATCACATGGAGCTGGGTGGGGGCGTCGTCGAGTTCGGGATGCGGCTCGGGGGCGGCCGGCGCGCCCAGGGACAGCACGGCGCCGTCGACCAGCGGGGGCTCGCCCAGGGTCCGGCGGCGGGCGTCCAGCCGCTCGGTCCCCGCATACAGCACCACCGGGGCGCCGCTCGTCTCCCGGCCGCCCGGGCCGCCGTCACCGGTGACCGCCGAGGCCAGCGCGGAGGCCACCGCGGCCAGATCCGTGCCCGCGGGCGCCGTCACCAGCACGTCCCGGCTCACGGCCCGGCCCCGCTGCGCGGCAGGGCCCAGCGGGTCTACGACGGTCAGCCGGATCTGCATCGCCGTCAGCGGTCCCTTCTGCGCGGGCGCGGAATTCCCCCCACCGCCACGAGCACGTCGGCCAGTTCTGCTGTCGCACGCATCCTCGCACCTGCCACTGACAACGCGCCCACGCCCCGATGGTAAGTGATCTTGATTGGTCAGCTCTGCCCCCAAAAGTGCCTGACCAATACCGCGCGGGCGATCACTTGAGATCGGTCACGTCCGGACCCGGCAACCACCGGACCGAAGCGAGCGTCTTTCCATCGAACAACTGCGGGAACGCCTACGTATGGGGATACGTCCGGAACACTTATCGGCTGCCTACGGTGCGGGGGAAAGCACAGCCGGACGACAGCCCGGTGCCGGGGACCACGGCACTACAGTGGGTCGGACACAAGAACCGGACACACCAGCAAGCAGCAGGGAGCGGATGACGTGCGGCCGGTAGGCAGCAAGTACCTCCTGGAGGAGCCGCTCGGACGCGGCGCCACCGGCACCGTCTGGCGTGCCCGCCAGCGGGAGACCGCGGGCGCCGAGGCGGCCGTGCCCGGCCAGCCCGGGGAGACCGTCGCGATCAAGGTCCTCAAGGAGGAGCTCGCGAACGACCCCGACATCGTGATGCGGTTCCTGCGGGAGCGCTCCGTGCTGCTCCGGCTGACCCACCCGAACATCGTCCGGGTCCGTGACCTGGTCGTCGAGGGCGATCTGCTGGCCCTGGTCATGGACCTCGTCGAGGGCCCCGACCTGCACCGCTACCTGCGTGAGAACGGCCCCTTCTCGCCGGTCGCCGCCGCGCTGCTGACCGCCCAGATCGCCGACGCGCTCGCCGCCAGCCACGCCGACGGCGTCGTGCACCGCGACCTGAAGCCCGCCAACGTGCTGCTCCAGCAGTACGACGGCCAGATGCATCCGCTGCTGACCGACTTCGGCATCGCCCGGCTCGCCGACTCCCCGGGCCTGACCCGCACCCACGAGTTCGTCGGCACGCCCGCGTACGTGGCGCCGGAGTCCGCCGAGGGCCGCCCGCAGACCTCCGCCGTCGACGTCTACGGCGCCGGCATCCTGCTGTACGAGCTGGTCACCGGCCGCCCGCCGTTCTCCGGCGGCAGCGCCCTCGAAGTCCTCCACCAGCACCTCAGCGCCGAGCCGCGCCGCCCGTCCACCGTCCCCGACCCGCTGTGGACGGTCATAGAGCGCTGCCTGCGCAAGAACCCCGACGAACGGCCCAGCGCCGAGAACCTCGCGCGCGGCCTGCGGGTCGTCGCCGAGGGCGTCGGCGTGCACGCGAACTCCGCGCAGATCGCCGCCGCCGAGGGGGTGGGCGCGCTGCTGGCCCCCGACCCGGCGCCGACGGCCGTACCGGGGTCGGCCGACCCCACGCAGGTGCTGCCGAACACCGGCGCGTTCGGGTCGTACGACCCATGGACCGTGGTGACCCCGTGCTCGTCGGCGTACCCGGCCATCTCCACGGCGGCCC
>NZ_JBEYFE010000018.1:0-157742 GCF_040634235.1 Streptomyces sp. NPDC007157 | reverse complement strand
ACCCCGGGCCGCCCGACCCGCGGTCGTTGGGGTTGTCCCCCCCCCCCCGCGGCGACCAGCGTGCTCCCGCACACCGGCGGCCCCATCGGCGCCGCCGATCCGACCGCCGTGCTGCCGAACACCGGCGCCGCCGACCCGACGGCCGTCCTGCCGCCGATGCCCCAGGGGCAGCCGGGCCAGCCGCAGCCGGAGCAGCCGCACCCCTGGCAGACCCAGCTCCGCGCGGCCCGCGACCGCAACGAGCAGACGCAGGTCCAGTACCTCGACCCGAACGAGGACCCGCTGCGCCGCCGCCCGCAGCGCCAGGTGGCCCGGCCGCAGGAGCAGCCGCCGCGCCAGGCCCCGCAGCAGCAGCCGGTACGCCGGCCGCAGCCGCGCGGGCAGCAGGGCGGCGGGTACGGCCAGCAGGGCGGGTACGGGCAGCAGCCGCCCGCCGGCTACGGACACCAGCCGCAGCAGTACGCCCCGCAGCCGCAGCAGCCGCAGCAGCCCCAGAGGCCGCAGCAGCCGCAGCAGCGCTATGCGCCCCCGGCCGCCCCCGCCGAGCCGCAGCGGGCTCCGCGCGAGCCGCGGCAGCGCAGCGCCAACCCGATGAAGATCCCCGGCCTCGGCTGCCTCAAGGGCTGCCTGTTCATGGTCGTCATCCTGTTCGTCGCGGGCTGGCTGATCTGGGACCTGACCCCGGTGCACACGTGGGTCGGGGAGGGCAAGGGCTACTGGCACCAGCTGAAGGACTGGGCGAAGGCGGTCGGTGACTTCTTCGACAGCGTGGGCAACAACAACTGACCGCGAGTCTGGGGATTTGTCGACACCTGGCGGGTGATTTCCGCCTCCGTGGTGAAGGTTGGCTCATCGGACGCGTACTTTTGTCGGCAACACGCGTCTGTAGGAGCAGTCTTGGCACGGAAGATCGGCAGCCGGTACACCGCCAACCAGATCCTGGGGCGGGGCAGCGCCGGCACGGTGTGGCTGGGCGAGGGGCCGGAAGGGCCCGTCGCCATCAAGCTGCTGCGCGAGGATCTGGCTTCCGACGAGGAGCTGGTGGGCCGCTTCGTGCAGGAGCGCACGGCCCTGCTGGGCCTTGAGCACCCCAACGTGGTGTCCGTCCGCGACCTCGTCGTCGACGGCAACGACCTCGCCCTCGTCATGGACCTGGTCCGGGGCACCGATCTGCGCACCCGCCTGGAGCGGGAGCGGCGCCTCGCGCCCGAGGCCGCCGTGGCGATCGTCGCGGACGTCGCGGACGGGCTGGCGGCGGCGCACGCCGCGGGCGTGGTCCACCGGGACGTGAAGCCGGAGAACGTCCTGCTCGACATGCAGGGCCCGCTCGGCCCCGGCGGGGCCCACCCCGCCCTGCTGACCGACTTCGGCGTGGCCAAGCTGATCGACTCCCCGAAGCGGACCCGCGCCACGAAGATCATCGGCACGCCGGACTACCTGGCGCCGGAGATCGTCGAGGGCCTGCCGCCCCGGGCCTCGGTGGACATCTACGCCCTGGCGACCGTTCTGTACGAGCTCCTCGCGGGCTTCACCCCGTTCGGCGGCGGCCACCCCGGAGCGGTCCTGCGCCGTCACGTGACCGAGACCGTCGTCCCCCTCCCCGGCATCCCCGAGGAGCTGTGGCAGCTGCTCGTGCAGTGCCTGGCGAAGGCCCCGGCCTCCCGGCTGCGGGCCTCCGAGCTGGCCGCGCGGCTGCGGGAGCAGCTGCCGACGCTGGCGGGGATGCCGCCACTGGAGGTCGACGAGCCGGAGACGGAGGAGTCGGAGGAGGCCGCCGAGGAGACGGCCGCCGCTCCGGCCGCGGAGGAGCAGCGGGTGCGGCGACGGGGGGCCGTCTCCCTGGTGCCGGGCGCCAAGCCGGACTCCAACCGGGACACGCACACCTCGATGAGGGTGCCGGGTCCCGACGAGCTGGCGGGCGGTGCGCGGGGCACGGCCAGGGTGCCGAGGGCGTCCGGGGCACCGCGACCGGGCTCGGCCCGGCACAAGGCGGCGGCACGACGGCGCAGGGTGACGCTGGGCGTCGCCGGGGTCGTGCTCGCGGCGGCGGTGGGCGTCGGCGCGTGGCTGGCGAGCTCCGGCGACGACGCCCCGCCCCAGGACACCCACAGCACGTCGACCCCGTGACCCTCCGCCCGTCCGACCCGGCGACCACGGGTCCCGGGCACCCCGCCCCACCGGGTGCGCGGGCCGGGCGCCGGTGGCCGGGCACGGTGTACTTGGCGGAGCCGTTACGCTGGGAGGCGTGGCAGTCGTCGATGTATCCGAAGAGCTCAAGTCCCTCTCCTCGACCATGGAGTCGATCGAGGCCGTTCTGGACCTCGACAAGCTGAGGGCAGACATCGCCGTGCTCGAGGAGCAGGCGGCCGCGCCGTCCCTGTGGGACAACCCGGACGAGGCGCAGAAGATCACCAGCAAGCTCTCCCACCTCCAGGCCGAGGTCAGGAAGGCGGAGGCGCTGCGCGGGCGGATCGACGATCTCGCGGTGCTGTTCGAGATGGCCGAGGAGGAGGACGACCCGGACACCCGTGCCGAGGCCGACTCCGAGCTCGCCGCCGTCAAGAAGTCGCTGGACGAGATGGAAGTGCGGACGCTGCTCAGCGGGGAGTACGACTCCCGCGAGGCGCTCGTGAACATCCGCGCGGAGGCGGGTGGCGTCGACGCCGCCGACTTCGCCGAGAAGCTGCAGCGGATGTACCTGCGCTGGGCGGAGCAGAAGGGCTACAAGACCGAGGTCTACGAGACGTCGTACGCGGAAGAGGCCGGCATCAAGTCGACCACCTTCGCCGTGCAGGTGCCGTACGCCTACGGGACGCTCTCGGTCGAGCAGGGCACCCACCGGCTGGTGCGGATCTCGCCCTACGACAACCAGGGGCGCCGCCAGACCTCCTTCGCGGGTGTGGAAGTCCTCCCCGTCGTCGAGACGACCGACCACATCGAGATCGACGAGTCCGAGCTGAGGGTGGACGTGTACCGGTCCTCCGGGCCCGGCGGGCAGGGCGTCAACACCACCGACTCCGCGGTGCGCCTCACCCACATCCCCACCGGCATCGTCGTCTCCTGCCAGAACGAGCGGTCGCAGATCCAGAACAAGGCGACCGCGATGAACGTCCTCCAGGCCAAGCTCCTGGAACGGCGCCGCCAGGAGGAGCAGGCCAGGATGGACGCCCTCAAGGGCGACGGCGGCAACTCCTGGGGCAACCAGATGCGTTCGTACGTCCTGCACCCGTACCAGATGGTCAAGGACCTGCGGACGGAGTACGAGGTCGGCAACCCCGAGGCCGTCTTCAACGGCGAGATCGACGGCTTCCTTGAGGCCGGAATTCGCTGGCGCAAGCAGCGCGAGAAGTAACTTTGTCGACTTGCCCATGGCGAGTCGGCCGATCCGAGAACTGCCGCCCCCGGGGCGGCAGTTCTCGTTTTTCCGGGCCACGCCGGGGCTATGTCTGGGTTTTACATCACACTCACAGGCTTCAACTCCCCGCATTCCGCGCGCAACTGGACATCGCGCCCGCAACGGCCTTGACGTTGCTTTGAAAAATGGGAAGGGTGAAGCGTGGCATGCGTATCTCTGGGGCGCATGAGAACCGGGGGGCTCGCGTATCCGTAGCTACCTCCGTAGAGCACAGCCCCAGCGCCGCCAACCTGACATTCAGCTACTGGGGGTAGCAACCAGATGACCAAGAAGACACGGATCCGGGTCGCGCGGATAGCCGCCTGCGCCGTGATCGCCGCCGGTGCCTCGCTGACCGCCGCCGGCGCGGCCTCCGCCCTCTCCATCGGCGTCGAGGCCAACGAGGACGGCCTGACCGCCACCGTCAACACCGCCGGCGACGACCCGACCGACGACCCCACCGGGATCCCGACCGGCCCGGCCACCAGCGAGCCGCCCACCAGCGAGCCGCCCACGAGCGAGCCGCCGACCAGCGAGCCGCCCTCCGAGTCCTCGGAGCCCTCGGACGAGCCCACCCAGCCGACCGACGAGCCCACCGAGCCGACGGACGAGCCGACCAGCGACGGCCCGACCGACGGCAGCGGCACGGGCAGTGGTGACGGCGGCAGCGGCAACAACACCGGCACCGACGGCAACTCCGGCACCTCCGCGCAGGAGGAGGGCTCCTCCGCCCTCACCGACACCGGTTCGGACACCTCGAACACCCAGACCCAGGGTGGCGGCGACCAGCTCGCCGAGACCGGTGCCGCGCAGACCGGCTTCCTGATCGTCGGTGCCGCCACGATGATCGCCGGTGGCATCGGCTTCCGCATCCTGCCCCGCGTCATGGGCGGCCGCGGCGGCGCCGCCGCCTGACGGTAGGCGTCCGCTCACGGAGCGTACGCGTCACGCACGGCGAAGGGCCCGGAGCAACAGCTCCGGGCCCTTCGATCGCTTTTCGTGCGCTTCGCCGCGCGCTCGTCTGTGACGTTCGCTACGCGGTCTGGTGCGCCAGCAGTGCCACCGCGGCGATCAGTACCGCCAGCAGCCCGATCAGCGCCATCGGGTTCAGCCCGCCCAGGAAGTTCTCCTGCTGCAGACGCTCGCGGTTGGCGCGGCACACGGGGCACCGGCCTTCGCTCACGGGCGCCGCGCAGTTCGCGCACACCAACCGGTCGTACGTCATGCGCTCGCCCTCCTTGCACCGGCCATTACCTACACAACGCTCAGCGGAACGAGAACGTTCCCCCTCCACTGTGCCAGGTTCCCCCGGAAAGGGCGCGGCCGTCCGCAGACCTCGCCCCGGCGTTCCGGAAAGACTGCCCCGGAACAAAAGCGCACAAGCCTCACCCAACCGTGACCGGCGCCTGCGCTTCCTCACCCGACTCGCGTATGGTCACGCTCATCTACCCCCGGCGACCCGTGGTGCATCCGTGATCCGATTCGACAATGTCTCCAAGGTCTACCCCAAGCAGACCCACCCCGCACTCAGGGATGTGTCCCTGGAAGTGGAGAAGGGCGAGTTCGTGTTCCTCGTGGGGTCCTCCGGCTCCGGGAAGTCCACCTTCCTGCGGCTGATCCTCCGCGAGGAGCGGTGCAGTCACGGCCAGGTGCACGTCCTGGGCAAGGACCTCGCCCGTCTCTCCAACTGGAAGGTGCCGCAGATGCGCCGCCAGCTCGGGACGGTCTTCCAGGACTTCCGCCTGCTGCCCAACAAGACGGTCGCCGAGAACGTGGCCTTCGCCCAGGAGGTCATCGGCAAGTCCAAGGGCGAGATCCGCAAGTCGGTGCCGCAGGTGCTCGACCTCGTCGGGCTCGGCGGCAAGGAGGACCGCAGACCGGGCGAACTCTCCGGTGGTGAGCAGCAGCGCGTGGCCATCGCGCGGGCCTTCGTGAACCGGCCCAAGCTGCTGATCGCCGACGAGCCGACCGGCAACCTCGACCCGCAGACCTCCGTCGGCATCATGAAGCTGCTCGACCGGATCAACCGGACGGGCACCACCGTGGTGATGGCGACGCACGACCAGAACATCGTGGACCAGATGCGCAAGCGCGTCATCGAGCTGGAGAAGGGCCGACTCGTCCGCGACCAGACCCGCGGCGTCTACGGCTACCAGCACTGACACCGATGCACACGTTCCCGACGCATCACGCGCTCCACGACGGAAAGGCATAACCCGACGCCATGCGCGCCCAGTTCGTACTGTCGGAGATCGGAGTCGGTCTCCGCCGCAATCTGACGATGACCTTCGCGGTCGTCGTCTCGGTCGCCCTGTCCCTGGCGCTCTTCGGTGGCTCGCTCCTCATGAGCGACCAGGTCACCACCATGAAGGGCTACTGGTACGACAAGGTCAACGTCTCGATCTTCCTCTGCAACAAGAGCGACGCCGAGTCCGACCCCAACTGTGCCAAGGGCGCGGTCACCGAGGACCAGAAGAAGCAGATCCAGGCGGACCTCGGCAAGATGTCGGTGGTCGAGAAGGTCACCTACGAGTCGCAGGACGACGCCTACAAGCACTACAAGGAGCAGTTCGGCGACTCGCCGCTGGCCGACTCCCTCACGCCGGACCAGATGCAGGAGTCGTACCGGATCAAGCTGAAGGACCCGCAGAAGTACCAGGTGGTCGCGACGGCGTTCGACGGCCGTGACGGCGTCCAGTCCGTCCAGGACCAGAAGGGCATCCTGGACAACCTCTTCGGGCTGCTGAACGGCATGAACTGGGCGGCACGCGCGGTCATGGCGATGATGCTGGTGGTCGCCCTGATGCTGATCGTCAACACGGTGCGCGTCTCCGCGTTCAGCCGTCGGCGGGAGACCGGCATCATGCGCCTGGTCGGCGCCTCCGGCTTCTACATCCAGGCCCCGTTCATCGCGGAGGCCGCGGTCGCCGGCCTGATCGGCGGCACGGTCGCCTGCGGATTCCTGGTGATCGCCCGCTACTTCATCATCGACCACGGCCTGGACCTGTCCCACAAGCTGAACCTGATCAACTTCATCGGCTGGGACGCGGTGTTGACCAAGCTCCCGCTCATCCTCGCAACAAGCCTTCTGATGCCCGCCCTTGCGGCGTTCTTCGCGCTGCGCAAGTACCTGAAGGTGTGACGCATGCCAAGAGGGCCGTACGGGCAACCGTCCGTGCGGCCCTCTTGCGTTGTCCTAGACTCACCGGCATGTCAGGCCGAGAGCTGTTCTGTCAGCCCCGCCGGGTTCGCCGGGGGGCGGCTCTGACGTTGGTGTTCGCAGGGTTGTTGGTGACCGGGGCGGCCACCGGGGCGTTTCCCGATCCGGGGCAGGCCGACCGGAAGACGTCGGGCGGAGCCGCTCGTTCGGCCGCCGGGCACGACGAGGTCGCCAGGGCGGCCGCCGAGGCGATGGCCGACGGCAAGTCGCCCATGGAGGCGGCGGAACGGGCCGTGAGCCGCAGCGGGGACCGGTGGGCCGCGGTCTACTCCGAGGGCGAGTACCAGGAGTTCGAGGAAGCGCTCGACGGCCAGTACACCGGTGTCGGGCTGTGGGCCCGGCGGGAACGGGACGGCCGCATCGAGGTGACCAAGGTGCAGACCGGGTCGCCCGCGGCCACCGCCGGCATCAGGAAGGGCGACCGGCTGCGCAGTGTCGACGGGGCGGACGTCGACGGGCGGCCCGTCACCGACGTCGTCTCGTTACTGCGCGGTGACGCCACCGACGCCCGCGCCGGTACGACCGTCACTCTTGGCCTCGAACGCGGCACGCGCGCGTGGACCGAGACCCTGCGCCGGGCGCTGCTGTCCACCGACTCGGTGACCGTCCGCAAGCTGTCCACCGGTATCACCGTCATCAAGATCTCCGCCTTCACCAGGGGCTCCGGGGAACTCGTCCGCGACGCCGTACGGCGGGCCCCCGTCGACGGCGGGATCGTCCTCGACCTGCGGGGCAACTCCGGCGGCCTGGTCAGTGAGGCCGTCACCGCGGCCTCCGCCTTCCTCGACGGCGGCCTGGTCGCCACCTATGACGTCGACGGCGCCCAGCGCGCCCTGCACGCCGACGCCGGCGGCGACACCGCCAGACCCCTGGTCGCGCTCGTCGACGGCGGCACGATGAGCGCGGCCGAGATGCTCACCGGCGCCCTCCAGGACCGCGGCCGTGCGGTCGTCCTCGGCTCCCGCACCTTCGGCAAGGGCTCCATCCAGATGCCCACCCGGCTCCCCGACGGCTCGGTCGCCGAGCTCACCGTCGGCCACTACCGCACCCCCTCGGGCCACACCGTCGACGGCCGGGGCATCACCCCCGACCTGGAGGTGGGTGCCGGGGCGCTGGAGCGGGCCGAGACGGTCCTCAGCGGCCTGGGCGACCCGTCGTAAAGCCCGCCGTGGGTGCCCCTGCGGGACCCGCCGCTAATCCGCTTCCCTCGCACCCCCTCCGTAGTGCGAAAATGGAGGGCACTATGGCCAAGGGAATGTACGTACCGAAAGAGTCCCAGCAGAAGCAGCAGGGGACGGCCGCCAAAGCCAGGGACGGCGAGAAGGGCGGCAAGCGCAAGATCGTCGCGCAGAACAAGAAGGCGCGGCACGACTACGCGATCATCGACACCTACGAGGCCGGCATCGTGCTGTCCGGCACCGAGGTGAAGTCGCTGCGTCAGGGCCGCACCTCGCTGGCCGACGGCTTCGTGCAGATCGACGGGAACGAGGCGTGGCTGCACAACGCCCACATCCCCGAGTACAGCCAGGGCACCTGGACCAACCACTCGGTGCGCCGCAAGCGCAAGCTGCTGCTGCACCGGGAGGAGATCGACAAGCTGGAGGCCAAGTCCCAGGAGAGCGGCCACACGATCGTGCCGCTCGCCATCTACTTCAAGGACGGCCGCGCCAAGGCGGAGATCGCGCTCGCCCGGGGCAAGAAGGAGTACGACAAGCGGCAGACCCTGCGCGAGCAGCAGGACCGGCGGGAGTCGGACCGGGCGATCGCGGCGGCGAAGCGGAAGCAGCGCGGCCAGTAGGGCGAAGTCGCGGGGAATACGGTGGCATCGGCGTGCGTTGGTCACGTACGATGGCACCAACACCAGGGGAAGCCCGGGTGTGCGCATTGAAAAATCAACATGGGGATGATCGGTTTCGACAGCGGATGTTGAAACAGGGGAAGCGTGTCGAGGAAGCGGCAATGATCTCGTAAACCATATGTCGCAACCAATAATCGCCAATTCCAAGAGCGATTCCCGCGCCTTCGCCCTCGCTGCCTAATAAGCAGTGAGTGAAGGCCCTTAACGGGTGTCAGCCCGGGGGTGTTCCCGACCCGGACCCTGGCATAATCTAGGGGACTAAACCATCGAGCCCGGTCACGGGGTTCGATGGGAAATCAAACAGTGACTGGGCCCGTCGGCGACTTGTTCGCGAGATCACCGGGGCCGAGAAAATCACAGCGAACTGCACACGGAGAAGACCTGCTTTTGCACCGTTGGACGCGGGTTCGATTCCCGCCATCTCCACAGTCTCCATGTTGCGAGGGCCCGGTGGTCTTAGACCACCGGGCCCTCGTCGTGTGCGCGGGGCTGCCATGTGCATGTTGATCTCGCGCCTCCAGAGCGACACACACGGTGTTCATCGAGAAGGACCCCGGCAAGGGATTCCACCATGCACAGCGACATGACTCAACGGATCAAAGAACTGCTGGACCGTGGCTTCTCAGCTGCGTCCGCACTTGGCGAAGAGATCCAGCACAGGGTTTCGTCCGGAGACTTCGAGTGGGCGACGCTGCTCGGCGCGGAGCTCGCCCGGCGGGCCGCTCAGGAAGGCGAGGACTCATCTGAACACGCCTTCCTGCTCGACCGGTTGCAGACCGCTCTTGCCACAACGGCGGGGCAGCAGAGCCTGCGCGTCTTGATGTGCCTGCCAACCAGCCTGGAGGCCGGAGAGTCGGCACAGACCAGGGGCGAGCGACGCCTGGCCCAGATGGTGGCCCTGGGGCATCGGCCTGCGGACATCGTCCCGGTCGTCTACGGCGAGCAGCTCGGCACTGCGGCGTCGGACGAGTTCAAAGCCTGCCTGCTGCAGGAGCTGGTACTCGAAGGCGTCGCAGTCCCGGAGTACCCCCTTCTGCGGTCCTTCGGCGAAGCGCTCGTGGCGGAGGAGCATCCGCTCGCACCCCTGCCGCTCCACCTGCTGCCGACAGAGCGTGCGCTGCTCAGACCGACGCATGCTCCGCACGACTGGACGTGGGCCTTGCCCCCGGCCACGGTGGCGCAGCACAGCGACCGACCCGAACTCCGTGTCTCGCCGGAGATGCGCCGGCGCAGTGTCGCGGCCGATCCGGTGGCCACCACCGTTCCGGAGGTGGCCGAGGCCATGAGCGCTGCGGTGCGGCACTGGCTTGAGGAATCCAACGGCATGGTCGCCGCGCAGGAGTTCTGGTCCGCGTCCCCCGTCTCACCGGACGACTTCGCAGCCGTCTTCGAGCGGCTGCCACTCACAGCGTGGCCGACGGGAGGGACCAGGCCCCGGCTGTACCCGGCCACCTCCGACAGGGTGCTGCAGGGGCTGCTCACCACGGCGGTGCGCAGCCCCGCCTACGGCAGCGGCATGGTCGGTGCGTATGGGCGGCTCGCTGCCTGGCGCTCCCTTGGCGGCCTGGTCGGCGCCGCCCCGGACGCGCCGATCAGTCACACGGCCATGCTGGTCGAACAGGCACACTGGTTCATCGCCGACCCCTCGTCGGATTGGTTCTACCAAGTGGCCTGGGACCTCGCTGTGGCCGCCTTGCGACCAGGCGGGGAGGAGATCGCAGTTCTCACTGCCACGGACATCGACTGATTCCCGATGACCAGAGCACCGCCGGGGACGGCTCCGGACGCTGGCCGGTGCGACTCCCATGGGCTTGGTCGTCCTCGCGTGCTCCGACAACCGGGGCGCGAGCCGCGTGGGCGACGACGGATACGTCGCCCACGAGTCCGGGCCCGCCCGAAGAGTGACCTGCAAGGGCGTGGCCAACGGCGGCCTGACACCCTGACGTTCCCGCCCCACCCCCTTCGACGCTCCGCGAGGAACTCATGGAAGAACCACGGGAAGCACGCTTCTGGAGATTCGAGGAGGACTTCGGGATCAGCCTGCTGATCGCGACGCTCGGGACGGGCCTGACACCGGTGGTGCCGGACGGGGACGCCGACGACGCCCGCGTCCTGCGGGACGACGCCCGTCTGCTGCTGGACTCGCGCCTTCCGGCCGAGACCCTGCGGACGGTATGGCGCGCCGCGGCGGCAGGCCAGGACCCGGGGCCGGACGTCCCCGGCCTGCTCCGCCGGATCGTGGAGTCGGCCGAGGACCGGATCGCCCGGGAAGCCGCCGGTCTCTCTTCGGGTGACACGTTCTTCGACGGCACACCGCCCATGGTCACGGTGGACGAACCGGCGATGAGAAAGGCCGTGTGTGCCGAGGTGAGAGCCGTGGCGCACCAGCTGACGGGCTCGGACGTAGGGGCCGCGTTGGAACGCGTGGCCGCCGAAGCGGACGCCGACCTCGGTTTCCGGCTGTTCCTGCGTGTGGTGAAGGAGACCCCGGTCGCCGTCACCATGGAGCGGTACGACCGGTACCTGACGATCGGTGAGGCGTTCGGCTACCCGGGGCGCCTGGTGCACGACGGGCTCGATGTGCGCTGGCCCCGCTTCGACGACGCCTCGCTGCGGCGGCGCTTCTACTGGGACTTCGGGTTCTCGTACCTCGCCGGACGATTCCACGGCGATCTGTGGCAGCACTCCTACACGGTCGACGAGGGCATTCGCGGCGCGGCCTCCGACTACGCGGGTCCGGTGCCGGGTTCCTCGGCGTACGCGCTGCTGGGGGACACGCTGCGGCTGTCCCGGTCACCGATGTCCGACGATGCTCTCACCGAGCTCTGGCAGGCGGCGACGGGCTATGGCTACGACCCGCAGGACGAGGGTGTCGGAGCGCGGCAGTGGCTCCATCGGACCGCGGAGGTCTGCATCGAACGCCTGCGGGAGATCGACCCCGGGTTCACCATCGGCGCACCCTCGCCGGGCCACTTCGAGGCGCTGAACGCGGTCCGGCGGGAACTGCGGGAGATCGCTCCCGTTCTGACCCGCGCGGTGCACGACAGCCCCTGGTACGGCGCCACCACGAGCCCGTGGTTCGCACGCTCCGGCACGGTGGTTCCCACGCTCGAACAGGTCGTCGACCAGGTCGATCCCGATCTCGGCTTCCGTCTGCTGCTCACATGTGTCAGGGCCTACGACGTGCCGGTCACCGACGAGCAGTACGCCCGCTGGACGGCACTCGGCGACCGGTTCGGCTACGGCCGACGACACGTCGCCGACCTGGCCGATCCGCACGCGGAACGCTGACCCCTTCGACGCCCGGCCGCCGACCGGGCCCCGACCCTACCCTTCGTACGCACTCGCCCGGCACCCGCACGGTGACCGTCACGCCGGCCGAGGTGCCGTGCTGGCCCGCTGTGACTCGACGCTGAACTGGACCCGGGACACCGCCTCCGAGCCGACCTCGAAGGAGACCTTTCCCGGGTGGTCGACGAAGACGCCGTAGCCCGTGTCGGTCAGGTAGAAGGGGCTGTTCTTGTAGGCCTTGGACCCTCGTAGTGCCACAGCCGCAGCGTCTTCCCGTCGGACGTGCTTCCGAGCGCTTCGACGGAGGAAGGTAGGTGCGGGCCGTCTGGCCGTCAATGGGTGTGGCGGGAATTGGGGGAAGCGATTCGACTGGCCGTGTTGAGCAGCAGGGCCGTGACGGCTGCGGCGACGGGTGCGGTGAAACCGGCCGTCGGCGAGACGTGTTCCGCCGCCCAGCCGCCCAGCGCGGAGCCGGCCGCGACGCCGGTCAGCAGGGCGGTCACGACCAGACTCATCCCCTCGTTGAGCCGCTCCTCGGGAGTGCGGTCCTGGACCAGGGTCATCGCGGTCACCATCGTCGGCGCGGTCGCCATGCCGGCCACGAGCAGGGCGGGCGCCAGGGCCCAGAGGTTGTCGATCGTGCGGGCCGCGAGGAGGGGGAGGGACATCAGGACCGCCATCGCCGACAGGCAGACGGGGAACCGTCGTTCGGCCGGTCCCCGCGGCCTGAGCGCCCCGTACACCAGCCCCGCCGCGCAGGAGCCGGCCGCCTGGAGGGCGAGGACGGCACCGGCCGCCGCACGGTGGCCCTGGGAGTCGGCGTAGGCGATCGTGACCACCTCCATCGAGCCGAACACCGCCCCGGTCGCGACGAAGCAGGCGAGGAGGGACGGGATGGGCAGGGGGCCCTTTGCAGTACGGGTGGCCCGGGGTGGCGGCTCGGTGGCCCGCTGGGCGGTGAACAGCAGCATGCCGGACAGCAGCAGGACCGCGCCGACCAGCGTGCCGGCCTCCGGGAAGAACGTGCCGGTCAGGAAGGACGCCAGCACCGGGCCGAGCATGAAACACAGCTCGTCCGCGGCCTGTTCGAAGGAGTTCGCGGTGTGCAGGGCGTCCGGGTCCGCGCGCAGCAGGTGGGCCCAGCGGGCACGGGACATGCCGCCGAGGTTGGGCGTGGTGGCGGTGGCCGCGTAGGCGGCGAACAGGGTCCAGTCCGGGGCGCCGAAGCGGACGCAGAGCAGCAGGGCGAGACTGCCGAGCACGGCGGTGACGGTGGCGGGTACGGCGACCCGCGCCTGGCCGTACCGGTCGACCAGCCGTGCCACCCACGGCCCGGCCACCCCGGTCGCCGCGAGGCCGGTCGCGGTGACGGCACCGGCCAGGGCGTACGAGCCACGGGCACCGGCGATCATCACGACCGCGCTGACGCTGAACATGCCCATGGGCAGCCGGGCCAGCAGGTTCCCGGCGGTGAAGGCACGGGTGCCGGGGAGGGCGAAGAGCCGGCGGTAGGGGCCGGGTGGGCGGCGGGGTCGGCGGGGTCGGCGGGAGGGGGCGGTGGTGCGGGAGCCGGAGCGACCGTCAGCGCGGTCGCGGGTGCGGGGGCTGAAGTCGACGGCGACGAGGGTGTCGGCGGTGACGGTGTAGAGGGGGTGCGGAGGGTCCTGCGGGTGCGGTCTCGGAGGGGCCTGTGGGTGGGGCTTCGGGTGGGCCTGCGGGCGTGGCCCCTGGGGACTCGGCTCGGTCGGATGCGGCATGTCCATCACCGTCGCCCAGGGCCGATCAAGGGGTCCAACACCTGCTCGGTGCCGATTCACGCACCCGTGTTGTAAGTTCGCGTGATGTCAGCGCCCGCCCACATCGATCCCCGGTTGCTGCGTGTCTTCGTGACCGTCGCCGAGGAGCTGCACTTCACCCGCGCCGCCACCCGGCTGTACGTCGCCCAGCAGGCCCTGAGCCGTGATGTACGGCGACTGGAGCGGGAGTTGGGCGCCGAGCTGTTCCTCCGGACCACCCGGCAGGTCGCCCTGACCGCCGACGGTGTCCGGCTGCTGCCGTACGCTCGCCGGGTGCTGGCCGCCCAGGACGCGCTGCTCGCCGCGTTCGGGCAGGCCCGGCCGCTGCTGGTGGACCTCAACTCCCCGGGTCTGGAGACCGGCCGCCGGGTGCTGCACCGCGCCCGTGAACTCGCCCCCGACGGGGAGCTGATGGCCCGCTACGAGAGCGGGCTCACCGGAGCGGCGGCCGAACTCCTCGCGGGGCGGCTCGACGCGTCCTTCGGGCGGTTCGCGGGACTGGATCCGGCGCTGCGCTCCGGGCTCGAACAACAGCCCGTACGGCTCGAACGAATGGCCGTAATCATTCCCTCCGACCATCGGCTGGCGGGCCTGGCGGAGGTGCCGTTGGCCGCGCTGGCGGGCGAGACGGTGTACGCCGGCGCGGGGAACGAGCGCACGCTGGAATGGACTGACCTGGCGTTCTCTCTCTTCGAGGGGCGGGGTATCGCGGTCGCGCCGCCCCTGCCGCTGGCCGTCGGGGAGGAGGAGTTCGAGCGCATCATGGCCAAGAACCGGAATCCGATCCTCGGGGTAGTGGGATTTCCGGCCATACCTGGGACGGTCTCGCGGCCCCTGGTCGACCCCGTCCCCTTGTCGCCCGTGTCGCTCGTGTGGCGAAAGGGGCTGGTCCATCCGGGAGTGGACGCGCTGCGGCGGGCGGCCGCCGAGATCGGGAGGGCGGAGGGCTGGCTTCGGTGGCCGTCCGATGGATGGATTCCAGCCAGTGATCAAGATGTGATGGACGACCACAAATGACACATCGGGAACGCGGCCTCCCCTCGTGCGCTAGCTTCATGGCCCCGAGCACGGTGAGCTAGAAGGGGGCGTTCGGAACCGGGTGGGGGCCCGGATCCGGTGACGTGTGCTCGGGATCGTCAGCGCGCCCGGAACACTCCCGTGGGGGGATGCGTGCGCGTGAAAAATTGGCGAGAAGAAACCCAACCTGAATTGCCCCAGGTGGCCCTGGATGCCCGGGATGTGCCACTGGCGGGAGGAGACGCACCGGAGGAGGCCGCCCGGCGAGCCGACGGCTCCGGGACGAGCGGCACGAGCGGCACGCCCGGGACGAGCGGGACGCCTGGGGCGTCCGGGACGACCGAGGCGACCGGGATCACCGAGGTGCTGCGGGTCGGTGCGCTGCGGGATCCATGGGGCGTGGTCCCGTGGGGCGTGGTCCCCGGCGGCGCGGCCCGCGCGGTCCCGGCCGGCGCGGAGGACCCGTTCGCCGCCGAGGACCCGTTCTCCGTAGAGGACCCGGACTCCGTCGGGGGCCCGGACTCCGTCGGCCCGGGCCGGGTGCCCGCCCCGGTCGACGTCGGCGCGGTGCGCATACGGCCGACCGGTGCGGCGGAGGTCTCCGACGCACCGGTCTTCGTCGACGAGTCGGGGCGCCGCAGCCGCCGGTTCCGCAGGATCGGGATGGCCGTCGGCCTCGCCTGTGCGGTCTACGCGGTCGTCATCGTCGTAACCCTGCTGTCCGGAAGTTCCGACGCGCCCTGGCTGCCGGTGCCCGGGCAGAACCACGACCGGCCGGCCGGCAAGGTCGACGACTCGCCGCAGCCCGCCCCGGGCGCCCCCTCCTCGGGGGACGGCGCCCCGGTGGCCGGTCCGGCCGTGAGCGGCGGCGGCACGACCCCGTCGGCCCACACCTCCTCCCAGGCACCCGGGGCCAAGAAGAAGGCCGCCGGCCGGCCGAGCGCGTCGACGTCCACGCGGCCGACGTCGTCCGCCGGGACGGCGGGCTCCTCGCCGAAGCCCGGGTCGTCGTCGGTGCCGCCCTCGCCGTCCGCCTCGGCACCCACGTCGGACACCCCGACCCCGCCCGCATCGTCCGCTCCGCCCTCGCCCAGCGATTCGGCCGCGCCGACCGGCGGCCCGGTCGCGGAGGGCGCGGCCCCCCGGTCCGGGACCGGCACCTCTCCCGCCCCCGTCCTGTGATGGCGCCCCGCACCCGCAGCCGGACCGGCGCCCGTACCCGCAGCGGTACCCGGACCGGCGCCCCTGCCCGTCGTCACGGGACCGCCCCCGCACCACCCGCCGAGGGCTCCCGGCGCCGCCGCCTGTCCATGCGCCTGACGCTGCCCGTGCTGGTGCTCGGCGCCGTGATGGCGATGCTGATGCTGCGCGGCTACGTCCACAGCGAGATCCTCGCCGACCACCGCGTCCGCCCCGAGGCATCCTCCGACACGGTCCCGGAGAAGATCCTGGACGGCGGCCCGGTCATCGACACCCGGGGCGGCCGTACGACGTCACTGCGCATCCCCGACCACCACCTGGTCCTCACCTTCGACGACGGCCCCGACCCGACCTGGACCCCGAAGGTCCTGGACGTCCTGAAGAAGCACCACGCGCACGCCGTCTTCTTCGTCACCGGCACCATGACCTCCCGCTATCCGCAGCTGGTCCGGCGCATGGTGGCCGAGGGCCACGAGGTCGGCGTGCACACCTTCAGCCACCCCGACCTGTCGTACCAGTCGAAGAAGCGCATCGACTGGGAGCTGTCCCAGACCCAGCTGGCGATCACCGGCGCGGCCGGCATCCGGACGTCCCTGTTCCGGCCGCCGTACTCCTCCTTCGCCGACGCCATGGACAACCGTTCCTGGCCGGTGACCCGGTACATCGGCAGCCGCGGCTACATCACAGTCGTCAACAACACGGACAGCGAGGACTGGCGCAAGCCGGGCGTCGCCGCCATCGTCCGCGACGCGACCCCGCACGACGGCAAGGGCGCGATCGTCCTCATGCACGACTCGGGCGGCGACCGCCACCAGACGGTCCAGGCCCTGGACCGCTTCATTCCGCTGCTCCAGCACCGCGGCTACACCTTCGGCAACCTCACCGAGGCCCTGAACGCGCCGAGCGCCCACACTCCGGTCACCGGCCCCGACCTCTGGCAGGGCAGGGCGTGGATCTCCCTGGTCCAGGCGGCGGACGGCGTCACGAACGTGCTGGTGGCCGGGCTGGCGGTGGTCGGCGTGGCGGTGCTGGCCCGGTTCGCCCTGATGCTCTGGCTCTCCTTCGTGCACGCCCGCCGGGTCCGCCGCAGGGGCTTCGGCTGGGGCCGGCCGGTGACCGAGCCGGTCTCCGTCCTGGTCCCCGCTTACAACGAGGCCAAGTGCATCGAGAACACGGTCCGTTCACTGACCGCGAGCGAGCACCCGATCGAGATCCTCGTCGTCGACGACGGTTCGACGGACGGCACGGCGGGGATCGTCGAGGACCTGGACCTGCCCGACGTCCGGGTGATCCGCCAGGTGAACGCGGGCAAGCCCGCCGCCCTCAACAGGGGCCTGGCCAACGCCCGTCACGACATCGTCGTGATGATGGACGGCGACACGGTCTTCGAACCGGCCACGGTACGGGAGCTGGTCCAGCCCTTCGGCGATCCCCGGGTCGGCGCCGTCGCCGGCAACGCGAAGGTCGGCAACCGGGACTCACTGATCGGCGCCTGGCAGCACATCGAGTACGTGATGGGCTTCAACCTGGACCGCCGCATGTACGACGTACTGCGCTGCATGCCGACGATCCCGGGCGCGGTGGGCGCGTTCCGCCGTACCGCGCTGGAACGGGTCGGCGGCATGAGCGACGACACCCTCGCCGAGGACACCGACATCACGATGGCCATCCACCGGGACGGCTGGCGGGTGGTGTACGCGGAGCGGGCACGGGCCTGGACGGAGGCCCCCGAGTCCGTCTCCCAGCTCTGGTCCCAGCGCTACCGCTGGTCGTACGGCACCATGCAGGCGATCTGGAAACACCGCGGGGCGCTGCTCGACCGGGGCCCGTCGGGCCGCTTCGGCAGAGTGGGCCTCCCCCTGGTCTCGCTCTTCATGGTGGTGGCCCCCCTCCTGGCCCCCCTGATCGACGCGTTCCTCCTCTACGGCATCGTCTTCGGCCCGACGCAGCGGACGATCGGCGCCTGGCTGGGCGTACTGGCCGTGCAGGCGGTCTGCGCGGCCTACGCCTTCCGCCTGGACCGCGAACGCATGACCCATCTCATCTCGCTCCCTCTCCAGCAGATCCTCTACCGCCAACTGATGTACGTCGTACTGCTCCAGTCCTGGATCACGGCCCTCACCGGCGGCCGGCTGCGCTGGCAGAAGCTGCGGCGCACGGGGGCGGTGGAGGCACCGGGCGGCGGAGCCGGCGGCCGGGCGAAGGGGAGGCAGGCGGCATGACACAGGCCGAGACGGCCCCGGTCGGAACGGGGAAGCGGTCCGGAACCGGCGGCCGGGACCGCTACCTGGACCTGCTCCGCTCCCTGGCCCTGTTCCGCGTGGTGGTCTACCACCTTTTCGGCTGGCCCTGGCTGACCATCCTCTTCCCCTCCATGGGCGTGATGTTCGCGCTGGCCGGCTCGCTGATGGCGCGCAGCCTGGACCGCCCGGCGGCGAACGTGATCCGGGGCAGGCTCCGCCGCCTGCTGCCCCCGCTCTGGCTGTTCAGCGCGGTCCTGCTGACCATGATGCTGACGGCCGGCTGGCACCCGCTGAACGACCCTGACGTGGGGAGCGGTTGGGCCGGCTGGGGCAGACTGATCGACTACTTCCTGCCGATCGGCGCCCCGCCCTACCCCGAGCACCTCGGCTCGGCCTCGGGCCTGCTGGACGACACGTGGGCGGAACAGGCGGCGGGCCCGCTGTGGTACCTGCGCGCCTACCTCTGGTTCGTGCTCCTGTCCCCGATCCTCCTGTGGGCGTTCCGCAGGGCGCCGCTGCCGACGGTGCTGGCGCCGCTGGCGCTGACGGCGGTGGTGGGCACGGGAGTGGTGTCCGTCCCCGGCGAGACGGGCGACGCGGTGACCGACTTCGCGGTGTACGGCGGCTGCTGGATCCTGGGCTTCGCCCACCACGAGGGCGCCCTGGCGCGGGTCCCGCGATACGCGGCGGTCTCGCTGTCCTGCCTGGTGATGGCGGTGGGCCTGTGGTGGGCGTCGGGCCACCCGGGCCCCGAGGGCTGGGACCTGAACGACATTCCCCTGGCACAGGCGTGCTGGTCGTTCGGGGCCGTGGTGCTGCTGTTGCAGTACTCCCCGTCCTGGCGGGAGCTGCCGGGCCGCCTGCGCCACTGGGACAGACCGATCACCCTCGCCAACAACCGGGCGGTGACCATCTACCTCTGGCACAACATGCTGATCATGGCAACGTTCCCGATCATCGACGAGGCCTACAACCTGCCGTTCATGGCCTCCGACCGGGCGGCGTCCCTGCTGGACTCGACGTACGGCTTCTGGACGTTCGTGGTGGTCTGGCCACTGATCGCGGCGGCGGTGCTGGCCTTCGGGTGGGTGGAGGACATCGCGGCGGGACGCCGGGCGCGGGTGTGGCCGGACGGGGGACGGCGGGGAAGACCTCGCCGTCGACCGTGAAGGACCCCCCTGACTCTGTGCAGGGGCCCGAGGCCCCGCCCGGCCCGTGATCAGTGCAGAGCTTCCGGGCGGACCGGCCTGGTGAGCCTTTCGACGGCTTCGTCGGGCGTGGCGGCCCACAGCGAGACCGTATCCATGCCCATGTAGACCGCGCCGTCCTCCGCCATGGCCAGGTACCGGTTCCCGCGGTCGACCATGCCGAGCGGGTAGAGATCGGTTCCGGCCTGTTCACCGAGGTCGTCGAGGATCTCGGCGTCCCACATCGCCAGGAGCGGGTCCAGCCGGAAGTCCGTCCACGGCATGGTGTTCAGGGGGGAGCGGTAGGGAATCCCGACCTGACCGAACTCCGCGAGGAACCGGCGCGCGGCATCGTGGATCTCGTACTCACCGGTCTCCAGCAGGATGCTCTCCCAGGTCGTCACGGGGACCGACCGTCCCGGGAACCAGCCACCCGCCCGCAGCACCCGATCCGTCAGGGCGGGCCAGCGCCGCTCAGCCGCGCGGTCATCGGGCGAAACGGCGTCCAACCGTGCCCAGAACGCCGCGCCGCCACCCGGGGACACGTCGGCGGTCCGGGGGACGGTCCGGGCACCCTGCGTCGTGACCAGCCGGTCCAGAGCCTGGTCCACGGTCGCGCCGAGCAGTTCCAGGTGGTTCCCGGCAGCGATGTAGAGCTGCCCGTCCTCGGCGATACCCAGGCGGCTGCTCCCTTCGTCCGCGCTGCCCACGGGGTACAGAGGAGTCCCGGCCTGCCGGCTCATCCAGGCGTACCTCTCGTTCTCCCACTCGGCCTGGAGGGGGTCGAACCGGATGGCCGACCGGGTTGTGACCGAGTCGGTCGGCCATCCGTACGTCACCAGCCCGCCGAAGGCGCGGAGGAAGCGTCGGGCGGCCTCGTGGGGCACGAAGGAGCCGCGCTCCCGCAGGATCCACTCCCAGGTGTCCGTCGGCACCGCACGATCCGGCCGCCAGCCCGCCCGGCGAAGCACACCGTCGGTCTCAGGGGACCAGGTCAGGTCGTTCTCCACTCACACCACCGCTCTCACACCCAGTTGATCCAGAACATGCTGAGAGGACGCGCAGGGCGGCTTCGGAGTGTTGTGCATGGGGTTGCCCGGCGCGCGAACGTTCACGGCCGCGCTCACCCCGCCGCGGGGATCCACCCCCGCCTTCATGGCGTCCGACAGCGCCTCGGCCTCGCCGCACTTCGAGTGCGCTCCGCCGACGCTGTCCTTGATGGCCTGCGGGACCCGATCGTATGCGGCCTGTACGTCGGGATGGAGATTGTGGCTGCCGCCGCCCTTGAGGCTCGCACCGTGGAACACCTGGTCGTGCCCCGGCACCGACAGCCCGGCCGTGCTCGTCGGCCTGGTCTTCTTGCTGGCTCCCGGACGCTGCTGCTCCTGGTCGGCGCGCCGCCGGGCGGCGTCCCGCGCCGCGTCCTCGCACGAGGGCGCCAGTCCGAAGGGGTCCACGGCCGTGAAGGGATCGGCCACGTAGGCACGCGGGTTCGGCCCGGGCGCCAGCCCCAACGGGTCGACGGAGGCGTACTGGCCGGTTTCGGGGTCGTAGTGGCGGTGGTAGTTGTAGTCGAGCGCCGATTCGGGATCGTGGTACTGGCCCGGGAAGCGCAGCGGACAGTCCGCGCCGCCGGTCCCCCGGTCGTCGAGCGGGACGCCCCATACTGTGGCCCGCGCCCGCCAGGCCAACTCCCCTGCTTCGTCGAACAGTTCGGTGGGGGTGCCGACCACGTCGGTGACGATGGAGTAGAAGCGGTCGTCCACCCACTCCTGGGATCGTTCCCCGGCCCGCACCCTGTCCACCTGGGTGACCGGGCTGAAACGGTCCCGCTCCCAGTCCCACACCGTGCATACGGGCGCGTCGTCACCCGTTCTGGCGACCTGCTCCGCCGGAACGAATCCGTCCCAGGCGAAGGTCAGGAAGTGGCCCTCGGTGATCAGCTCCGACTCGTGCGCGCGGGCGAAGGCCAGGATCGCACCTGCCAGCGCATCGTCGCGCCGACGCAAGTCGTCCGGACCGTCGGGCCGCATGCCACTCGATCAGTTGCCTCCCGTGTGCGCCTTGAGGAAGGGCGGTCAGGTCCCGAGCGTCCAGTAGGGTGAGGCCGTCGGAGGCGCGGGGCGGACGCGCAGGGCGGACATGTCGAAGTCCTCGTCGTCGTCCTCGTCACCGGTCGGCAGGCGTCCGGACTCGTTCGGGTAGTAGTACAGGCCGTACGACCAGTACTCCGGGAACTCGTGGCACATGAGATCGGGGTACGCAGAGATCTCCGAGTCGTGATACCGCTCGTTGATCCTGGCCACCGCTTCCGCCCGAGAAATACCGAACCGCGAGATCATCTCGTTCGCGATGTCGCGGAAGTACTCGACCATTCCCTCGTCGAGATCCATCAAGAATTCCGTTGTCATGGTGTCGGAGGTCCTGCGCGTCGGAAAACGGAGCCAGTGAAGAGCTCGGCGGCCCTGTCACCGAAGATTGCGATCTGGTGCCCGTTCAGCACGGGGGGCTTCCCTTCCCTCAGGAATCCCTTGAGGTTACGCAGCATCGGCCCCTCAACCAGCTCGTAGTTGTGCATGGCGCCACCGTTGCGGTTATGCCGGATGAACTCGGCCACGTCGTCCCCCGGCCCGCTGAAGATCTTGCTCCGCAACCCCTCCAGCTGGGCCTTGGGCCCCTTGAAGTGGATGACGGCCGGCACCCCGCCCCTGTCGTTCGCCAGCTTCTTCGCCCAGTCCAGGGCCTGCCGGGCATCGTTCGTGACGTAGAAGCCGCCCCTCCCGAAGTCCATCTTGCGGGCCGAGGCCGTCATGTCGATCCCGTTCGCCATGATGCTGTCCGCGTGCTGGCCGAGCGTCCCATGGTAGAGATCGACGAGACACGGAGCCTTGAGCCCCAGCGGGTCCTTCCACTGGAGCGGGTTCTTCACATAGGCGTGAGGGTTTGGGGCCGGGGTCCGCCCCAGCGGGTCAGGGCTGAGGTAACGGGCGGTGCCGGGCTCGTAGTAGCGGTGGTGGTTGTAGTGGAGCCCCGTCTCCGCGTCGACGTACTGCCCGGGAAAGCGCAGCGGGCAGTCGACCTGCGGGGCTGCCGTCGAGACGACGGGGACCCCCCAGAGCGTGGACGACTGCGTCCATACGACACCGCCCTCGGTGTCCACCATTTCCGTCGGGGTGCCCAGAAGTCCCGGGTGGCGGCCCGCACCTTCGCCTCGTCCGGCTTGTCCGCGCTGGACTTGCTGACGGTGGGGTCGTCCTTGTACTTGTCGGCTTCCTTGCCGGCGCGGGTCACCCACGAATCGGCGGACGACAGCCGGGACTTGGCGGAGCTGAGGTCGGACTGGGCTTCCTTTGCCTTGGCGAGGGCCTTGTCGGCCAGGGCCTGGGCGCGCTCCAGCTTCGGCCAGTAGTCCGCGAGGGCGTCGCCGCACATCTCGTACGACTTCTTCAGCTTCTTCAGGTTCTTCGGAACGTCCTTGAACTGCTCCTTGAACACCTCCGCCGACTTGCCCGCCCACTGCAGGAGGGTGTCCTCGCCGGCCATGCCCTTGACCAGACGCAGCGCGTCGGAGACGTCGTCGGCAAAGGCGTGCAGCTGTGCGGCGAGAGTACGGACACGCTGCGGATCGCCCGGGGTCGGGTCCTTGTCGAGGTCGAGTGGATGCCAGTCCGCCGGCCGATACCCCGCCATAACCGCGCAACCCCCGTCGCGTACGCCTCATCAACAAAGCTGTGCACACGTGAAGTTACGGGGCCTGCGGGTTTGAGGCGAAGGTCGTTCCGTGATCGGCCGGCGGGAGCCGTCAATGCCTCTAAGGTGCGTGATGCTGTGCCGAGGAAGGGTTTGTCGGGCTTGGGTGTCCTTTGCGTGAGTCAACTGAGAGGCGCCGCGATGTCACGGGACGGCACCAAAGCTGAGGCGGGGGCGCCGGGTTGCCCGACTATGGTGTGCCATGCACGTTTCGTTCATCCCGGTCGCGGCAAATCGCTCTGGTGCGTTCCGGATTGACCCCGATACCGTATTCGCTGCTTCGCAGACCCCAACCGCCCCACCAGGAGCCCACCGTGACCCGCCGTTCCCGCCTGCTCACGACAGCCACCGCCGGTGTGACGGCCGCGATCCTGCTCGCCGGCTGCGGTGGCGGAGGCGACGGCGACAAGTCCGACTCGAACGGCAAGATCACGGGCGCGGACACGGGGGCTTCGGCTTCGGCTTCGCCCAGTGCGTCGGCTTCGGCGGCCGTGTCGGGGCGACCGAAGATCACGTTGCCGTCGGACGTCACGGACAAGTACGAGGACTGGAAGGCGGGCGATGCCGCAAAGGACGCGGTTCTGGCGGACACCGCCGCCCGGATCGATGCGACGAACGACGCCATTCTGCGCGGTGACACCGGCGCGCCCGGCCTGTCCTTCTACTACCGGGACAAGGGTTTGAGTGATGCCGTTGCATGGGTGCAGGCCTATCTGGATGCCAACCTGTCGTTCACGGGTGCTACCCGTTATTACGCGCCCAAGGTGACGATGTCCGGAAAGGCGACCGCATCCGTTGTCTATTGCTCGGACGAGAGTAAGGGCTTCAACAAGAACCGTAAGACCGGAAAGGTCGACAAGAGTTCATCGAACCAGAGCCCTTACGTCCTGTACAACACGCGCCTTGAGAAGAACGACAAGGGTGTGTGGCAGACCAGCAATCTGATTTCCAAGCGGGGGGACAAGGCATGCAGCGCGTAAGGAGATGGGGACGGGGCCTCGCGCTCGTCGGGCTGTCAGCCCTGTGTTTCTCAGGGATCCCGGGAACAGCTCTGGCCTATGGGCCGGGTGAAGGGCAGGGGAATCCGTCCCCGGGTCCCTCTGGGAATTCGGATGGCAAGGGCAACATTTCCGCGACCGCCGGTGCCGTCGTCTACGACCTCTCGAAGAACGGTTCCGGGCCATCGGCCGGTGCGGTGACGTCGGCCACGACGTGGACCCCGCCGGCCTGTTACTACGCGCCCAAGTACTCGCCTGATGCGCTCGAGGCCTACCTGACACCGATCTGGGGGGCCGACTCGACGGGCTACGAGTGGGACGCCACGCAGCGCGACCGCTACGTCAACGGGAAGCCGTACAAGGACTTCAACAAGGACAAGGCCGGCAAGGGCTACTGGTGGGACTCGTACGTCACGAAGGGCCGTGAGGGAGACCCCGGCGCGCTCGACTGTACGAAGCCCATTTTCTGGGTGGACACGGGTGACGATCCGCCGGCGGACGTACCGCAGGCGATCACTCCGCAGATCTTGGCTCAACTCGCCTACAACGAGATCCGCGTCCCCAGTACGAAGGTGACCCTGGCCCCGGCGGACAAGACGAAGGTCAACCTTCCCACCTGGGCCTGGCTGGACGGTGCCGAGTTCAAGCCGGTCTCCGTCACCGCGTCGGTTCCCGTGCTGGGCATCAGCGCCACGACCACCGCCACCCCGTACTCCCTCAAGATCGACCCTGGTACGTCGGACGCCGTGACGTACCCAGCCTCGGGCGTCTGCGAGTTCAGGAACGGCAGCATCGGTGAGGCCTACGCCAAGGGGAAGGCCGACGAGACGCCGCCCTGTGGAGTGAAGTACCTGCACTCCTCGGGCACGGGCTCGTACCCGCTCAAGGCCACGATCACCTGGAAGATCCACTGGACGGGTACCGGCACGCCAGGCGGAAACCTGCCTGACGGCACCTTCGGGGCCACTCAAGATGTCGTCGTGCAGGAGATCCAGTCCGTCAACAGGTGAGCGATGGACGGCCGGAGCCCTCCGGCCGTAGGGGGCGCCGTGGGTGACAGGACCAGCATCGACGATCTCGACGTGCTCAAGAGCGTTGCCACGGGCATCGAGAAGATCGTCGAGGAGCTGCAGGGGCTCGACGACAAGGACAAGTACGGCTGGAGCCGAGAAGTCGTCGGGCATGAGGAACTCACGGACCGGCTCGACGACTTCGCCGACAACTGGGACTACAAGCGGGGAAAGCTCGAAGGGGAGCTGTCCAAGCTCGCGGGAATCACGAAGGCCGCGGCCCAGGCTTACGAGCAGATAGACACCGACCTCGCCAATGCGGTCCGTAAGCAGGAGAAGCAGCCCTAGCGGCAAGGGGGATGATGTCCCGGACACCGGCTCGGAGTCCAGCTCGACCAGTCGATCGACCTCGCCTCCGGCCAGGTAAGCCAGGTCTCCGCGAAGGCCGAACCGGCCCACGTGGCGTGATCCTCCCGGACCTCGGGGGACAGGTCCGCCGGGAGACCCCGGTCCGCCGCCACCGGGCGCCACGTGCCGTGGAAGTCATTGACAAGCTGATCGCCGGACACCATGCCGTCTCGTTGTGGTTCAGGCCTTCCCGCCAGGTGCGGCATTGGACCCAGACGTAGATGTCCGTTCTCAAGCGCTGATTGTGCCGGGGGATGAAGTTGGCTCAGGCGGAGGGCGTGACCCTGCCCCGAAGCTGTTGCCGGAGCGAGGCGCGTCGCTGGTCGGTCCTGGCGGGGCGATGGGTGGATCTGTGCCATGTGGATGGGAAGGCGACTGCCTATTTCAGCAGGTCAGATCGGTTGTCGGGTTTCCAGTGCGGCACAAGTCCGCCAATTACTGCCCTCGTATCGTCAACGCGCAGCGGGCCGGCGTGCGGCTTCCGTCGCGTACGGGAGGAAGCTGGCCCATGCGCCGTGGGTGACGGTGAGGTGGGGGGCGGGGGTGGTCTTCGAGTCGCGGATGTGGACGGCCGAGGGGGTGGTGGCTATTTCGACGCAGTTCGAGGCGTCGGGGCTGTAAGTGGACTTCTGCCAATGGAGTTCGGACACGGTTTCCTCAGATGGTCTTGGCGATGCGGCGGATCAGGTCGCGGGATTCTGCGGGTTCGAGAGCGTTCTCCTGCATGCGGTCGAGAACGAGTCGGTACTTTTCCAGCTGGGCCTCGGCATCCAGGAAGTCACACCCGTGGTGGGTGTCCAACTGAACGGTGTCGAGCTGAGGCACCGGCCCCATCAGATAGTCGACGGACTGTCCGGTGCCGGGGAAGGAGCCCTTGCCGAACGGGATGACCCGCACGGTCACGTGCTCCAACTCGCTCATTTCCAGCAGGTGCTTGAGCTGAGCGCGCACGACGGTGGGCCCGCCGTACCCCATGTGCAGTGCGCACTCGTGGATCACCGCCGTGTAGGGCGGAGGGTTTTCCCGGTGCAGGATTTCCTGTCGCTTGATCCGGTGGCTGACTCGATGCTCGATCTCGTACTGCCGCAGTGCCGGCACAGCCTCCTTGAAGAGGGCCCGTGCGTGGTCGGTCGTCTGGAGCAGCGCGGGGATGTGGATCACCAGGGCAACGCGCAGTGCTGCCGCGTGGTACTCCAATTCGGCAAGGTCGATGAGGCCGACTGGCAGGTGGTCGCGGTAGCTGTCCCACCAGCCGCGAGTGCGCCCACCTGTCATCGAGGCCAGCGCGTCCACGAGTTGCTCGTCAGTGCAGGCGTAGGCGCGTGTCATGGACCGCAACCGGTCGGCACTGATGGGGGTACGGCCTGTCTCGATCATGCTGACGCGCGCCTGATTGACGCCCAGGAGGTTGCCGGCGCTGGTGGCCGTGAGCCCGGCCCGCTCCCGCAATTTGCGCAGCTCAGCACCCAGCCGTCGCTGCCGGAGCGTGGGGCTGTCGGTGGGCGGCACGCGGTCTCCTCCCGGCCGCGACGCGGCACTGTGCTCCCTCACACGAGTGAAGGATGGATGGTTCCTGCGGATTTAGTTAGATGCATCTAACCATTTGCTCTACGGTGAATGCATGCCGCTCAACTCCCCCGCCCATAAGCCGGAAGCGCACCATCCCTGGCAGAGCCACCGCCCGGCGCGGTCGTTGAGCCCGATCCGCCTCCCCTTCTCTCGCTGGAGGTCACCATGGGAACCGTATCCCTGCCCGACACCTGGGCGTACGCCCTCCGTCTGCCACACGACCCGCGCGCGGCACGCGTCGCACGTATGACCGTACGGGCGGCACTCGGCGGCCATGGCAGGCACGAAATCCTCGACGTGGTCGAGCTGTTGACGTCCGAACTGGTCACCAACGCCTACCGGCACACGAACGGCCCCGCCTCCCTCCGGCTGACCGCCCTGCCCGACGGCCGGTTGCGGGTCGGTGTCTGGGACGGTCATCCGCGCATCCCGGCTCCCTTCGGTGCACCGCCGGGGGACCGTGTCCCGCTCGCCCCGGCGGGCGCCGAAGAGGGGCGCGGGCTGCACCTCGTGCAGGAGTACGCCGACTCGTGGGGCGGCTGGTCCATCGGGGACGGTGGCCCGCTGGACCGTGGCGCAGGAAAGCTGTTGTGGTTCGAGGTGGACAGGTCAAGCTCCGGTCAATCCGCTCGGTAGCGGTCCGCTCGTGGCCTGCCGCATGGAAAACTTTCCCGGTTGCGGAAGTGAAAAGATGACTCAGCCGACGGGGAGTGGATGCTGTGAGTACGCGGCAGGTGCGGAAGATGTTCCGGTTGATGGCCGGCGGCGAGCCCGTCGAGCTCACCAACGCCTGGTCCTCCGTGAAGAAGCTGGCCCGGCTGGCCTTCATCGCCCAGCAGTTCGGGTACGAGTACGCCGACGCCCGCTACACCGGCTCCCGCAACAACGTGCTCAAGATGCTGATCGTCCCTGACCACAGCCCGCAGGGCCGGGCCCGCGCCGCGCAGAACTGGGCGCAGTACCCGAACGCCGCCGACGGGGTCTCCCTGCCGCCGCTCGTTCCCGACGCCGTCGAACTCCTCAAGGCCCGGATCCAGTTCGACCTCACCGGCAAGAACGCCGAGAAGCGGATGCTGTTCGCGGCCGGCGGTATCACTCTCGGGCTGGTGCTGGCCGCGGCGCGGGCCGGCGGGAGCGCCGGAGCCTTCTTCGTCTCCGGTGTCGTGTGGGTCGTCCTCATGGCCGTCATGGGGCTCGGGGTCTTCGTCACGCGCGGGCGCAACGCCAAGTTCGCGCAGCGCCTCCAGGCCGCCGGGTTCATGCCGGTGACGGGGGAGAACGGCCGGGTGCGGTATCTGCCGCCGGGAACGCAGATGCCGATGCCGGGGCAGATGCCGATGCAGCCGACCCCCGTACAGCAGCACGGGCAGCAGCCCCCGTACCAACAGCCCCCGTACCAGCAGCCGTGGCCGCAGCAGGCCGGTCCCTACGGCCCGTACGGCGCCCAGCCCACTCCTCCCGCCGCCGGTTACGGTCAGCAGCCGCCCGCACCCCACACCCCCGGCCCCTACGCGCCGCCCCAGCAGCAGCCCCAAACCCCCGGTCCCTACGGGCCCTACACCCCGCCGCAGCAGCCTCCCTACCCCTCGCGCTGAGACACCGCCCCCGCCCCGACCTCTCACCCGCCCTCCCACCAGGGTGAGAGCAACGTTCCCTTCCGGTCACCCGTGGCCACAGCGTGGAAACGCCGTCTCCCTACCTTCGAGCTCAGTCACTCATCCGGAGTCGGAAAGACCGAGCACGCGGAGCACCGTGGAGGCGTCATGACAGCCCCAGCCCCTACCTCGCGCAGTCGCTGGATCCAGGAATGGGATCCGGAGGACGAGGCGTTCTGGAACGCGACCGGTGAGAAGGTGGCACGGCGGAACCTGATCTTCTCGGTCCTGTCCGAGCACATCGGGTTCTCGATCTGGACCATGTGGTCCGTGCTGGTGCTGTTCATGGGCCCCGAGTACGGTCTGACCCCGGCCGACAAGTTCCTGCTGACCTCCATGGTCACCCTGGTCGGCGCCGTCGTCCGGGTGCCGTACACCTTCGCCGTCGCGCTCTTCGGCGGCCGGAACTGGACGATCGTCTCCGCCGCGCTGCTGCTCGTCCCGACCGTCGCCGCCTTCGTGGTGATGAAGCCGGGGACGTCCTTCACCACCTTCCTCCTCGTCGGCCTGCTGGCCGGCATCGGCGGCGGCAACTTCGCCTCCTCCATGACCAACATCAACGCCTTCTTCCCGTTGAAGAAGAAGGGGTGGGCGCTCGGGCTCAACGCGGGCGGCGGCAACATCGGTGTGCCCGTCATCCAGCTGGTCGCGCTCGCGATCATCGGGGCGAGCGGCGGGCCGCGCGTGCTGCTCGGCATCTACATCCCGCTGATCCTGCTGGCCGCCGTCCTCGCCGCGGTCTTCATGGACAACCTCGCCACCGTGAAGAACGACACCGGCGCCGCGATCGACGCCGCGAAGGACGCCCACACCTGGATCATGTCCTTCCTCTACGTCGGGACGTTCGGGTCGTTCATCGGGTACGCGTTCGCCTTCGGCCAGGTGCTCCAGGTCCAGTTCGGCCGTACGCCGCTCCAGGCCGCCTACCTCACCTTCATCGGTCCGCTGCTCGGCTCCCTCGTCCGGCCCGTCGGCGGATGGCTCGCCGACAGGTACGGCGGGGCGCGGATCACGCTCTGGAACTACGTCGGTATGGCCGCCGCCACCGCCCTCCTGGTCGTCGCCGGCATGCAGAAGGCGCTGCCGCTGTTCGTCGTGTTCTTCGTCGTGCTGTTCGCGCTCAGCGGCCTCGGCAACGGGTCGACGTACAAGATGATCCCCGGCATCTTCCAGGCCAAGGCCCTCGCCAAGGGGCTCACCGGCGAGGAGGCCGTGGCCTACGGGCGGCGGCTGTCCGGCGCCTCCATGGGCCTCATCGGCGCGGTCGGCGCACTCGGCGGCGTCGGCATCAACCTCGCCTTCCGGCAGTCCTTCCTCTCCTACGGCTCGGGCACCGGCGCCTTCGTCGCCTTCCTGGTCTTCTACGGCCTCTGCTTCGCCGTCACCTGGGCCGTATACCTTCGCCGTCCCGCCGCACAGGGGCATCCCGCAGCCGCCACCGGGACAAGGGCGCAGCTCAGCCACGCCGAGGTGTGACGTAACACGGGTGACATGGAGCCGAACCGAGCCTGTCACGCGCCGTTGACAGGCTCGTTCGGCATGCGGGCCAGCTAGGGGAGCAGTCATGGACGAGGAACAGCGGCGGCCGGATCCCGGCCGGCCCGGCCCTCTCGCGGGGTTCACCGTGGGGGTCACGGCCGCGCGCCGGGCCGACGAGCTCGGGGCGCTGCTCCAGCGGCGCGGCGCCGCCGTGCTGCACGCGCCAGCCCTGCGTATCGTGCCGCTCGCCGACGACGGGGAACTCCTCGCCGCCACGAAGGAGATCATCGACCAGGCGCCGGACGTGGCCGTGGCGACCACCGCGATCGGGTTCCGGGGGTGGATCGAGGCCGCCGACGGCTGGGGCTTCGGCGAGCAACTGCTGGACCGGCTGCGCCATGTCGAGCTGCTGGCCCGCGGCCCCAAGGTCAAGGGCGCGGTGCGGGCCGCCGGGCTCACCGAGCGGTGGTCGCCGTCCTCCGAGTCCATGGCCGAAGTGCTCGACCGGCTCCTGGAGGAGGGCGTCGAGGGCCGCCGGATCGCCGTACAGCTGCACGGGGAGCCGCTGCCGGGGTTCGTGGAGTCGTTGCGGGCGGCGGGGGCGGAGGTGGTGCCGGTGCCGGTGTACCGGTGGATGCCGCCGGAGGACCTCGGGCCGGTCGACCGGCTGCTGGACGCCGTCGTCTCCCGCTCGGTCGACGCGGTCACCTTCACCAGCGCGCCCGCCGCGGCCTCCCTGCTCTCCCGCGCCGGGAAACGGGGGCTCCAGGCGGACCTGCTCGCCGCCCTCCACCACGACGTCGTCCCGGCCTGCGTCGGCCCGGTCACCGCACTCCCGCTCCAGGCCCTCGGCGTCGACACCATCCAGCCGGAACGGTTCCGGCTCGGCCCCCTCGTACAGCTGCTCTGCCAGGAACTCCCCTCGCGGGCACGGGCGTTGCCGATCGCCGGCCACCGGGTGGAGATCCGGGGGCACGCGGTGCTCGTCGACGGCGCGCTGAAGCCGGTACCGCCGGCCGGCATGTCCCTGCTGCGGGCGCTGTCGCGACGGCCGGGCTGGGTGGTGGCCCGCGCCGAACTCCTGCGGGCCCTGCCGGGCGCGGGCCGCGACGAGCACGCGGTGGAGACGGCGATGGCCCGCCTGCGTACGGCCCTGGGCGCGCCGAAGCTGATCCAGACGGTGGTCAAGCGGGGCTACCGGCTCGCCCTGGACCCGGCGGCGGACGCCAAGTACGCGGACGCGTGAGCCGCCGCCGGACCCCGCCACGGTCCCGCACCCGGCCCGCCCGCCTCGGACCGCCGCACCACCCCACCACCGGACCACCCCACCACCCCACCTTCGCCTGGGCCGGACTTCGCCACGGCGGATGGGCGGTCCGGCTGACCGTCGTACGACGTTCTGGGGACCGTCTCCCAGCAACCGGCCGTAACCGGCGGCTCCCGGGCCGCCACTCGGGTCCGTTCCTCCCCGCCCGCGCCGGGTCGTCCCGCGCGGACGTGTACGCGCGACCGTGTGTGCCCCGGTCCGCGGGCGTGCGCTCTGCCGGATCCGGCCGGGCGGGCGGCACGCTGACGCCGGACGAAGGCACACGGGGGGAACGGGACATGACACGCTGGCAGCCGTTGCCGGCCACACTGCCGGGAGAGGCCCGGCACCTGGTCGAGCTACTGCGCGTCCTGAAGGGCCGTACCGGGCTCAGTCTGGCCGGTCTGGCCCGGCGCACCGCGTACAGCAAGTCGTCGTGGCAGCGCTATCTGAGCGGGGACAGACTGCCGCCGAGGAGTGCGGCCCAGGTGCTGTGCCGGCTGGGCGGCGGGGACCAGACGCGGCTGCTGGCACTGTGGGAGCTGGCCGAACAGGCCTGGCCGCAGGGCGCGTCGGAGCCACCGGAGGAACCGCTGCCGATACCCAGGCCGATACCGGAGCCGCTTCCCGTACCGGAGCCGCTCCCTGTACCGGGACCGGAAACGCGGCGGTGGCGGACGGCCGCCCTCGCCGCGTTCGGTGTCATCGTGCTGCTGACCGCGGGGCTGCTGTGGGCGCTGCCCCGCGGGGTGCTCAGCCGAGCTTGTCGTAGTACGCGATCTTGTAGGAGCCGGTGCCCTTGATCCGGACCCGGTACTTGCCGCTGATCCGCTTGAGCGAGGCGTTGTGTGCGGTGCCGTGGTAGGTGACGGTCTGGAACGAGGTCGGGCCGGTGAGCCGCTGCTGGGCGAACGTCCACGTCTGGTCGGTGACGACGCCGTCGTTGTCCGAGAGGCCGAAGTGCTCCTGCCACCACTGGGTGGCCGACTCGGTCTCGGGGCCGAACGAGCCGTCGATCTGGTTCCTGGTGAAGGGGTGCCAGTCGCCGTCGTCGTCCTGCCACTGGGCGCCGTCCGCCCACAGCACGGTCTCCCACAGGGCCGTCGCGTTGCTCGTGGCGTAGTCGTCGACGCCGAGGTTCTCCTCGTCCTGCCAGTCGTCGGTGACGCCGCCGCCGCCGTCGATGCCGTGGTACGGCGCGGCGGCGCTCGCGGCCGGTGCCAGGGCCAGGCCGCCGGCGCCCAGCAGTACGGCCGTCGCCACCGCGACGACCCGGGTGCGCATGCTCATGAACGTGTCCTTTCTGAACCGCCGTCCCCCGTGGGTCCCCCCGGGGCGGCTCGCTGTGCGTTCGCAGGACAAAGGGTCACGGCCGCGGGTGGCCGCGGCGAGGCCTGCCGGGGTATCCGGACCCAACGGGGACGGCCCGCGCCGCACGCACCGGCGTCCCCGCCGGGTGCGGGTCGGACGGGAACCTCGCGGAACCCGGGTACGAGGGGTTCCGGCCGCCCGCCGGGCCGGGCACTGTGAGAGGACACGGTTCCCTGTCCTAGGCGGTGGCGGGCACATGGCACTGGGTACGGCGACGGCCCCGTACGAGCTGCGCTTCGACGCCGGGCGGATCTGCCTGGATCTGCTGGCGACCACGCATCCCGGCGAACGGCTCGACGCGCTCGAGCCGTTGCGCGCCTGGATCACCGGCTCCGGGCTCGTCCCGCCGGGCACCCCGCTGGCCCACGCCGACACCGGCTGGCTGGTCGCGTTCCGTGAACTGAGGGGACACGTGGCTCAGTTGGTGCGCGAACGGAACGCGGGCCGGAACGGGGTCCGCAGCAACACCCGCCCCCGGTCGTACGACTTCGCGCTCGCCGGCGTCAACGACCTCGCCCGCGCCGCCGCACCGCCGGCCCCGCGTGCCGTACCCGGCGCGGACGGGTTCCTGGTGCGGGAGTTGGCGGGCCCGCCCGAGTGCGCCGCGCTGCTCGCGGCCGTCGCCCGGGACGCCGTGGAACTGCTCACCGACCCCGTCGCACGGGCGGCCGTCCGGGAGTGCGAGGGCGACAACTGCCCCATCGTCTACCTGGACACCTCCCGCGGACGCAGACGCCGCTGGTGCTCCAGCGAAATCTGCGGCAACCGCGAACGAGTAGCCCGCCACCGCCGCCGCGCAGCCCTCGCCCGAGCATGACCGCCGAGCGGTCCTCGCCCGCCGGGTCTCCTCAACCTCCGTCCCTTTTGCGGTGTCTGCCGGATCTTCATCGAAGCTCCCCGAAAGTGATTTCGACAACATTCGGTTTGTCCGTGGCAACCCCCGGGCACCGCTCGGCCGTTCGACGATGTGTCGGAAATGTAAAGATCACGCGGTGGGAATGTGGGGTCATGTCCCGCTCGTCATGTCACCTCGCGGAAAAATGTGAGGTCTTGTTGAACACACCGCGAGCCACTTCCGTACCGGTGGGGGAGCGACCGACTGGGGGAACCCCCGGACACCGGAGGTGGGCGTGCGCAAGGATGCGGCCGTGGCCAATGAACGTGGATCGAGGGCCCGACATCGCATGTCCCAGCCCTCGGAGCCTGATGAGGAGCTGATGCGTGCCCTCTACCGAGAGCACGCCGGACCTCTCCTTGCGTATGTCCTTCGGCTGGTCGCCGGTGATCGGCAACGCGCCGAGGACGTCGTGCAAGAGACACTCATCCGTGCCTGGAAGAACGCCGGCCAGCTCAATCGAGCGACCGGATCGGTACGCCCCTGGCTGGTGACGGTCGCTCGCCGCATCGTCATCGACGGTCACCGCAGCCGGCAGGCCCGGCCGCAGGAGGTCGATCCGTCACCGCTGGAGGTCATCCCCGCGGAGGACGAGATCGACAAGGCGCTGTGGCTGATGACGCTGTCCGACGCGCTCGACGACCTGACCCCGGCCCACCGGGAGGTGCTCGTCGAGACGTATTTCAAGGGGCGTACCGTCAACGAGGCGGCCGAAACGCTGGGTATACCCAGCGGCACCGTGCGCTCACGGGTGTTCTATGCCCTGCGGTCCATGAAGCTGGCACTGGAGGAGCGGGGGGTGACGGCGTGATGAGTGTGTACGGGGGACACGGCGGGTTCGGCACAGGTGGTTCGGGTATGTCTGGTGCTATGCAGGAATCTCCGGTTCCCAATGAGCACGAGACGGTCGGCGCGTATGCGCTGGGGATTCTCGATGACGCCGAGGCAACCGCTTTCGAGGCCCATCTGGCCGGGTGCGAGTGGTGCGCCCAGCAGCTCGACGAGCTGGCCGGAATGGAGCCCATGCTGGCGGCCCTGGCCGATCTGCCGGGTTCCGGAAGTACGCCGTCCATCGGCGAGTCGCTGTCCGCCAGGCCCAGCCCTCGGATGGTCGAGAAGCTGGTCGTGGAGGTCGCCGACAAGCGGAAGGTCCGCACCCGGCGCAGCCTCTTCGGTCTGGCGGCCTCGATCGTGCTGATCGCCGGCGGCACCGCGGCCGGCGTGGCGCTGAGCGGCTCGGACAGCGGCGGCGGCACGGACATGGCCATGGGGCCGGCCCAGACGGCCTTCCAGACGATGTCCGACAAGAAGACGGCCACGGACCCGGCGACCCACGTCACCGCGACCGTCGCCGTCGAGAAGAAGGACTGGGGCACCCATGCGGTCCTCCAGCTCAAGAACGTCGCCGGCCCGAAGAAGTGCTCGCTGATCGCCGTCGGCAAGAACGGCGAGCGCGAGACGGTGACCTCCTGGTCCGTTCCGACCTGGGGATACGGCATCACGGACGCCAAGTCGGAGAAGGCCAAGGAGCCCCTCTACGTACACGGCGGCGCGGCCTTCGCCCCCAATCAGATCGACCACTTCGAAGTCATGACGTTCGACGGCAAGAAGCTGGTCTCGGTCAGCGCGTAGCTTCAGCGGGCCCCCTTCGCGTACGGTTGACGGCTGCCCAGCACGTCAGAAGGGGGCCCGGTGGCCGCTCAGGCTCAACAATCCGCGGTCGGCCCTCACGGCTCGGAACAGGACTCCGTTCAGGACTCCGTTCGGGACCGTGAGATCAGCGTCGAACAGGAACACCTCGACCGGGTGTACCAGCGCCTCGAGGAGAAGATCCACGAGGCCGAATTCCTCATGAACGACGCGGCCAAGCGCGGCCAGGTGGGTACGCCCGGCGCGCTCGCCGAGCGGGACGCGCAGGTGTTCCGCGCGGGCGTCCACCTCAACCGGCTCAACAACGAGTTCGAGGACTTCCTCTTCGGCCGGATCGACCTGCTCCTCGGCAAGGACGGCAAGAAGGGCCCGGACGGCGCCTACACCGCCGTGGAGCCCGCCGAGGGCGCGGTCCGCGCGGACCACACCGCCGACATCGCCGAGACCCTGCACATCGGCCGGATCGGTGTCCTCGACCAGGACTACTCCCCGCTGGTCATCGACTGGCGGGCGCCGGCCGCCGCGCCGTTCTACAGGTCCACTCCGGTGGATCCCGGGCGTGTCGTACGACGTCGGGTGATCCGCTCCAAGGGCCGCCGGGTCCTCGGGGTCGAGGACGACCTGATGCGCCCGGAGCTGACCGCCTTCCTCGACGGCGACACCCTGCCCGTCATCGGCGACGGCGCCCTGATGGCCGCCCTCGGCCAGGCCCGTACCCACTCCATGCGGGACATCGTCGCCTCCATCCAGGCCGAGCAGGACCTGGTCATCCGCGCCCCCGCCGCCTCCGTCACCTACGTCGAGGGCGGCCCCGGGACCGGCAAGACGGCCGTGGCGCTGCACCGCGCCGCCTACCTGCTCTACCAGGACCGGCGCCGGTACGCGGGCGGCATCCTGATCGTCTCCCCGACTCCGCTGCTGGTCGCGTACACCGAGGGCGTGCTCCCGTCCCTCGGCGAGGAGGGCCAGGTCGCCATCCGCGCCATCGGCTCACTCGTCGACGGCGCCGAGGCCACCCTGTACGACACGCCGGCCAACGCCCGCGCCAAGGGCTCCTCCCGGATGCTCCGGGTGCTGCGGAAGGCCGCCCGCGGGGCCCTGGAGGCGAACGATTCCCCGAGCCGGCTCAGAGTCGTCGCCTTCGGCCGCCGCCTGGAGCTGGAGGCCGAGGAACTCGACCGCATCAGACACAACGCGCTCGGTGGCACGGCCCCCGTCAACCTGCTGCGGCCCCGCGCCCGCAGGCTCCTGCTGGACGCCCTGTGGGCCCGCTCCGGCGCGGCCGGCCGGCACAGCGACCCGGAGCTGGCCGCCGAACTGCGCTCCTCCTTCGACGAGGACATCGTCACGGAGGACTCCTTCATCGGGTTCCTCGACGCCTGGTGGCCCGAGCTGACCCCGCGGGCGGTCCTCACCGCGATGGCCGACGAGCGCCGCCTCGGCCGCTGGGCCCGCCGCATCCTCAACCCCGGCGAGGTCCGCAGGGTCGCCCGCTCCCTGCGCCGGGACGGCCACTCCGTGCACGACGTCGCCATGCTCGACGAACTCGAGGCCATCCTCGGCGCGCCGGTCCGCCCCCGCAAGAAGCGCGAGCTGGACCCGCTGGACCAGCTCACCGGCCTGGAGGAGCTGATGCCGACGCGCGAGGAGTCCCAGCGCGAGCGTGCCGAGCGGCTCGCCCAGGAGCGCGTCGAGTACGCCCACGTCATCGTCGACGAGGCGCAGGACCTCACCCCCATGCAGTGGCGGATGGTCGGCCGCCGCGGCCGGCACGCCACCTGGACGGTGGTCGGCGACCCCGCCCAGTCCTCCTGGTCCGACCCGGACGAGGCGGCCGAGGCGCGGGACGAGGCCCTCGGCAGCCGTCCGCGCCGCCGCTTCGAGCTCACCGTGAACTACCGCAACCCGGCGGAGATCGCCGAGCTCGCGGCCAGGGTGCTGGCCCTCGCCATGCCCGGCTCCAAGTCGCCCTCGGCGGTCCGCTCCACCGGGGTCGAGCCGCGTTTCGTGGTGGCGGACAACGGACACGGCGCGGTCGCCCGCGACTCGCTGGAGAAGACCGTCCGGGCGGCGGCCGAGCAGCTTCTCGACCGGGTCGACGGCACGGTCGGCGTGGTGGTGGCCATGGACCGGCGCGCCGAGGCCGCCCGCTGGCTCGCCGGGCTCGGCGACCGGGTGGTGGCCCTGGGCAGCCTGGAGGCCAAGGGCCTGGAGTACGACGCGACGGTCGTCGTGTCGCCCGCCGAGATCGCCGACGAGTCCCCGGCCGGGCTGCGCGTGCTCTACGTGGCCCTCACCCGGGCGACCCAGCAGCTCACGGTGGTCTCCGGGGAGCGGGACGAACCGGACGCGGCCGGGGTGCCGGACCTGCTCAGGGAGTGAGTACGGGGCCGTTCGGCTGGAGGTTTCCTGTGAAGTCCGCGGACGGGAATGGTCGTACGGGATCTGTTTGTTAGCCTTGTCGTGACACCGGCTCGATCCAAGCCCCCGGGCCCAACCTTCGTCGCTACGAGCGACCACTTGCCGCGAGGCGAGCATGGCGGGCCGGTGTCATGAACGTCGAAGAGGCCCGCATCACGATGTGATGTGGGCCTCTTTTCCGTGCGAACAATAGGCACGAAACCAGGCCCCGCTAACGCCTACCCGGCGGTAGGTGCGACGATCGGACGGCAGAACTCGCTACACGGTGAAACGAAGGAAGTCGGCCATGGCAACGGCGCCCAGCGTCTCCTACTCGATGACCATCCGGCTGGAGGTGCCCGCGAGCGGAACCGCCGTCTCGCAGCTCACCACCGCCGTGGAGTCCTCCGGAGGCTCGGTCACCGGCCTCGACGTCACCGCGTCCGGCCACGAGAAGCTCCGTATCGACGTCACCATCGCGGCCAGTTCGACCGCCCACGCCGACCAGATCGTCGGGCAGCTCCGCGAGATCGAGGGCGTCACCCTCGGCAAGGTCTCGGACCGTACGTTCCTCATGCACCTCGGCGGCAAGATCGAGATGCAGTCCAAGCACCCCATCCGCAACCGTGACGACCTCTCCATGATCTACACCCCGGGCGTGGCCCGCGTGTGCATGGCGATCGCGGAGAACCCCGAGGACGCGCGCCGCCTCACCATCAAGCGCAACTCCGTTGCGGTCGTGACGGACGGCTCGGCGGTCCTGGGCCTCGGCAACATCGGCCCGAAGGCCGCGCTGCCCGTCATGGAGGGCAAGGCGGCCCTCTTCAAGCGGTTCGCCGGCATCGACGCCTGGCCGCTGTGCCTGGACACCCAGGACACCGACGCGATCGTCGAGATCGTCAAGGCGATCGCCCCCGGGTTCGCCGGCATCAACCTGGAGGACATCTCCGCGCCGCGCTGCTTCGAGATCGAGGCCCGCCTGCGCGAGGCCCTCGACATCCCCGTCTTCCACGACGACCAGCACGGAACCGCGATCGTCGTCCTCGCCGCCCTGACCAACGCACTTCGCTGCACCGGCAAGGCGATCGAGAACATCCGGGTCGTCATGTCCGGCGCCGGCGCGGCCGGTACGGCCATCCTCAAGCTGCTGATCGCGGCCGGCGTGAAGAACGCCGTCGTCGCCGACATCCGCGGTGTCGTGCACTCCGCCCGCGAGGACCTGGTGGAGGCACCGGCCGACTCGCCGCTGCGCTGGATCGCCGACAACACCAACCCCGAGGACCTCACCGGCACGCTCAAGGAGGCCGTGCGGGGCGCGGACGTCTTCATCGGCGTCTCGGCCCCGAACGTCCTCGACGGCGACGACGTGGCCGCCATGGCCGACGACGCGATCGTGTTCGCACTCGCGAACCCGGACCCCGAGGTGGACCCGGCGATCGCCCGCCAGACGGCCGCCGTGGTGGCCACCGGCCGCTCCGACTTCCCCAACCAGATCAACAACGTGCTGGTCTTCCCGGGCGTCTTCCGCGGCCTCCTGGACGCGCAGTCCCGGACCGTGAACACGGACATGATGCTGGCGGCCGCGAAGGCCCTCGCCGACGTGGTCACCCAGGACGAGCTGAACCCGAACTACATCATTCCGAGCGTCTTCAACGAGAAGGTCGCGGGAGCGGTGGCGGGCGCGGTGCGGGAAGCCGCGAAGGGCGCCTGAAAACACCCTCGTCGGAAGCGCCCCGAAAGGGGCGCGGGGCTGTGTCGAGGTGCGGCTACCGCCGCGTGGGCGCGGGCAACCCCCAACCCGCCGGGCCGGCACCCGAAACGCGACGCGCCCGCATGATTGCAGGGGTCTGGGGGCAGCAGCCCCCAGTAAACGTCTGTGAAACTTGCCACGCCATCCGATCGGCGCGTCGTGAAACCCCCCCTTCGGCCCCCCCGTAGGGTATGGGCGGCAACGGATTGGCGTTCCCGCCGCAGGTGGGGGCAGGATGCGTCCCGGCCCAACATGCGGCTCCGCCGCGTGGCACGCCTCCATGGCAAGAAGAACACGGGAGTAACAACATGAACCGCAGTGAGCTGGTGGCCGCGCTGGCCGACCGTGCCGAGGTGACTCGCAAGGACGCCGACGCCGTGCTGGCCGCGTTCGCCGACGTCGTCGGCGACATCGTCTCCAAGGGCGACGAGAAGGTCACCATCCCCGGCTTCCTGACCTTCGAGCGCACCCACCGTGCCGCTCGCACCGCGCGCAACCCGCAGACCGGCGAGCCGATCAACATCCCCGCCGGCTACAGCGTGAAGGTCTCCGCGGGCTCGAAGCTGAAGGAATCCGCGAAGGGCAAGTGACCTTGCCTTCCGTAGGCCACGGGACGGCGTACGGCGTGTAACACGACGATGGGGCGGCCCCTCCACCAGGGGCCGCCCCATCGTCGTACCGGCTGTGCGGGCGTCAGCCGAGCGCCTTGCCCGGCAGTTCCACCTTCGCGCCGAGCTCCACGAGCTTCTCCATGAAGTTCTCGTAGCCGCGGTTGATGAGCTCGATGCCGTGGACCCGGGACGTGCCCTGGGCCGCGAGGGCCGCGATCAGGTACGAGAAGCCGCCGCGCAGGTCGGGGATGACCAGGTCGGCGCCCTGGAGCCGGGTCGGCCCGGAGACGACCGCGGAGTGCAGGAAGTTGCGCTGGCCGAAGCGGCAGGCCGAGCCGCCCAGGCACTCGCGGTAGAGCTGGATGTGCGCACCCATCTGGTTCAGCGCCGAGGTGAAGCCGAGCCGCGACTCGTACACCGTCTCGTGCACGATCGACAGGCCCGTCGCCTGGGTCAGGGCGACCACCAGCGGCTGCTGCCAGTCGGTCTGGAAGCCGGGGTGCACGTCCGTCTCCAGGGCGATCGACTTCAGCTGGCCGCCCGGGTGCCAGAAGCGGATGCCCTCGTCGTCGATCTCGAAGGCACCGCCCACCTTGCGGTAGGTGTTCAGGAACGTCATCATCGAGCGCTGCTGGGCGCCCTTGACGTAGATGTTGCCCTCGGTCGCCAGCGCCGCCGACGCCCAGGACGCGGCCTCCAGGCGGTCCGGGAGGGCGCCGTGGTTGTAGCCGCCGAGTTCGTCCACACCGGTGATGCGGATGGTCCGGTCGGTGTCCATCGCGATGATCGCGCCCATCTTCTGCAGCACGCAGATGAGGTCCTCGATCTCCGGCTCGACGGCCGCGTTGGACAACTCCGTGACGCCCTCGGCGAGTACGGCCGTCAGCAGCACCTGCTCGGTCGCGCCGACGGACGGGTACGGCAGCCGGATCTTCGTACCGCGCAGGCGGGTCGGCGCCTCCAGGTACTGCCCGTCGGCCCGCTTCTCGATGGTCGCGCCGAACTGCCGCAGCACGTCGAAGTGGAAGTCGATGGGCCGGCCGCCGATGTCGCAGCCGCCCAGACCGGGGATGAAGGCGTGCCCGAGCCGGTGCAGCAGCGGGCCGCAGAACAGGATCGGGATACGGCTCGAACCCGCGTGGGCATCGATGTCAGCGACGTTCGCGCTCTCCACGTACGTCGGATCCAGCACCAGCTCGCCGGGCTCCTCACCCGGACGGACCGTCACCCCGTGCAACTGGAGCAGGCCGCGTACGACACGCACGTCACGGATGTCCGGAACGTTGCGCAGCCGACTCGGCGCACTGCCCAGCAGGGCGGCGACCATGGCCTTCGGTACGAGGTTCTTCGCACCGCGGACCCGGATCTCGCCCTCCAGCGGGGTGCCGCCGTGGACAAGCAGGACATCGTCGTTGACGGTCATGGATCTCGCGTTCCGTGGAGTGGGGCAGGGCCGGAGAGACAGAGTAATCGCCCATCGGCCCCCCGCCGTAAGCCCAAGGACCGCCCAGCTACGTCATAGCTGTGTCACAACACGAACGGTTCCCCGTCGGGCACATGGGGTCACCGTCCGTCGTCGTGCGCCGGGGGATGCTTCCTTCCCCCCTGAGCTGCATTCACTCCCACACCCCTGTTGGCTCCCCACACGAGGCGAAGATGCGGGATCATGTCAGGCATGACCGAGGTGTCCTCGCTCACAGGGCGGCTGCTCGTGGCCACGCCCGCCCTGGCGGATCCGAACTTCGACCGCGCGGTGGTGCTCCTTCTCGACCACGACGAGGAGGGCTCCCTCGGTGTCGTCCTCAACCGTCCCACCCCGGTGGACGTCCGGGACATCCTGGAGGGCTGGGCCGCTCTCGCCGGCGAGCCCGGGGTCGTCTTCCAGGGCGGCCCGGTGTCGTTGGACTCCGCGCTCGGCGTCGCGGTCATCCCGGGCGGCGGCAACGGCGACCGGGCCCCGCTCGGCTGGCGCCGGGTGCACGGCGCGATCGGCCTGGTCGACCTGGAGGCCCCGCCGGAGCTGCTCGCCTCGGCCCTCGGCTCCCTGCGGATCTTCGCCGGTTACGCCGGCTGGGGCCCCGGCCAACTGGAGGACGAACTGGTCGAGGGTGCCTGGTACGTCGTCGAGTCGGAGCCCGGCGACGTCTCCTCGCCGTCCCCCGAGAGACTCTGGCGCGAGGTGCTCCGCCGCCAGCGCAACGAGCTGGCGATGGTGGCGACCTACCCGGACGACGCCTCGCTCAACTGACAGTGGGCCTTGTCTCAACCGTTGCCCGGGCGCTTCAGTACCCTTGGGCCTTATGAGCACTCTTGAGCCCGAGCGCGGGACTGGTACGGGGACCCTCGTAGAGCCGACGCCACAGGTGTCCCACGGCGACGGCGACCACGAGCGCTTCGCCCACTACGTCCAGAAGGACAAGATCATGGCGAGCGCCCTCGACGGCACCCCCGTCGTGGCGCTGTGCGGCAAGGTGTGGGTACCGGGCCGCGACCCGAAGAAGTACCCCGTGTGCCCCATGTGCAAGGAGATCTACGACTCCATGGGCAGCGGCGGCGACGGCGAGGGCGGCAAGGACAAGTAACACCCCCGGATCTTCCGAGGCCCCGGGCGCGCTTTGGCGTGCTCCGGGGCCTTTGTCGTACCCGCGCGTTGCACAGGGTGCGTCCGCCGGTCACAGAGTGGTCGAGACCTCTTGTCGGCATGTTCATGTTGTCCCTACCCTCCGTGGTGTTGTGCAGAGCGAAACCGCCGTTGCATATGTTGCAACGAACGCGGTGTGTGCAGTGCCTTGAACGCTTACGCTTCAGCGCGCCCCGGAGGGTCACTCCATGAAGCTCCCCGTCCCCGCATTCCTCGTCGCCGCCCTGTTCCTGGCGGCCTGCGCCCCGCAGACCTCCTCCAACTCCGCATCCGACAAGGACGACAAGAGCGGCACCCTGCGGGTGTGGCTCTTCCAGGAGGTCGGCAACGACCCCAAGCAGAAGGTCGTCGACTCGGTCGTCGCCGACTTCGAGAAGGCGCACTCCGGCACCGAGGTCGACGTGGAGTACATCCCGGTCGACACGCGCGCGCAGCGCGTCAAGGCCGCGTTCAACGACCCCAAGTCGGCTCCGGACGTCATGGAGTACGGCAACACCGACACCGCCGGTTACGTACGGGACGGCGGACTGCTCGACGTCACCAAGGACTTCGACGCGTGGCCGGAGGCCAAGGACACCGATCCGACCGCCCGCCAGTCGGTCACCGTCGCCGGCAAGGTCTACGGCGCCCCCTTCTACGTCGGCGTCCGCGCCCTCTACTACCGCACGGACGTCTTCAGGGAACTCGGCCTCAAGCCCCCGACGACCCTGGCCGGGCTGGCCGCCACGGCCCGCGCCGTCCGCAAGGCGAAGCCCGACCTGTACGGCCTGGTCGTCGGCGGTGCCTACACCTACGGCGCGATGCCCTTCATCTGGGCCGCCGGCGGCGACCTCGCCACCGCCAAGGGCGGCTCGTACACCTCGGCGATCGACAGTGCGGCCGCCCAGAAGGGCATCAAGGCCTACACGTCACTCTTCGGCGACGACAACTGCCCGGCCGCCAAGTGCGCCGGCTTCGGCGGCAACGACACGGTCACCGCGTTCGCGGCCGGCAAGGCGGCCATGGCGATCGGGGGCGACTTCAGCCATGCGGCCGTGGAGGCGGGCGCGGTCAAGGGCAAGTACGCGGTGGTGCCGCTGCCGGGGGCCACGGCCGGATCCGTCGCGCCGGCCTTCGCGGGCGGCAACAACATCGGGGTGCTGAAGAGCACGACCCATCGCACGACGGCCGTCGAACTGATGGAGGCGTTGGCCTCGAAGAAGACACAGGCCGCGCTCTTCGATGCGATGGGGTTCCTGCCCACGTTCAAGGACGTGCGGGACCGGGCGGCGGCGAAGGAGCCGTTCGTGAAGCCGTTCGTGCGGACGCTGGCCGCGGGGACGAAGTTCGTGCCGGCTTCCGCCGGGTGGTCGCAGATCGACTCGTCGCTGGTGCTGCCGACGATGTTCCAGGAGGTCATCAGCGGCAAGAAGAGTGTGGGGGCGGCTTCGGGGGAGGCGGCGGAGAAGATGGACGCGGCGTTCGGCTCCGCCGGATGACGCCGAATGCGGTGGTGGGTGCGGAGCGTGGGCAGGTGCGGGCGCGCCGTGGCCGGTCGCGCAGTTCCCCGCGCTCCTTGGCAAGTTGGGGTGTGCCTTGGCTCTATCTCGCGCCCGCTCTCGTGGTTCTCGGGGGGTTGCTGCTCTACCCCGTCTACCAGCTCGGGCTGATCTCCGTCTTCCGGTACACCCAGGCGCAGGTCAGTGGCGGTGAACCGACCGCCTTCGTGGGACTGGGCAACTACTCGGACGTCTTCGCCGACGACCAGTTCTGGTCGGTCCTGCTGGCCACCGTCGGCTTCGCCGCCGCCTGTGTCGTGTCGACGCTCGCCGTCGGGTGTGCGCTGGCGGTGTTGCTCACGCGGGTGCGTGCGGTGCCGCGGATGGCGTTGATGCTGGCCGGGCTCGGGGCCTGGGCGACCCCCGCGGTCACCGGGTCGACCGTCTGGCTGTTCCTCTTCGACCCGGACTTCGGGCCCGTCAACCGCGTCCTCGGGCTCGGTGACCACTCCTGGACGTACGGGCGGTACAGCGCCTTCCTCCTCGTGCTGCTCGAAGTGGTCTGGTGCTCCTTCCCGTTCGTCATGGTCACCGTGTACGCCGGGATCCGCGCCGTACCGTCCGAGGTGCTGGAGGCCGCCGCGCTGGACGGCGCCTCGCAGTGGCGGATCTGGCGGTCCGTGCTGGCGCCGATGCTCCGGCCGATCCTCATGGTCGTCACCATCCAGTCGGTGATCTGGGACTTCAAGATCTTCACGCAGATCTATGTGATGACCGGCGGGGGCGGGATCGCGGGCCAGAACCTGGTGCTCAACGTGTACGCCTATCAGCAGGCCTTCGCCTCCTCGCAGTACGGGCTCGGCGCCGCCATCGGCGTGGTGACGCTGCTGGTCCTGCTCGGGGTGACCCTCGGCTATCTGCGGCTGCTGCGCCGGCAGGGGGAGGAGCTGTGACCTTCGTGAATCCTGTGCGCGGGTTCGTACGTCGGCCGGGGCGGCTGGCCGCCGAGGCGGCGGCGCTGGCGATCGCCGTCGTGGTCGCCTTTCCGCTGTACTGGATGGTGCTGGGCGCCTTCAAGCCGGCCGGTGAGATCGAGTCCGACCGGCCCCGGCCATGGACTCTCGCGCCCTCCGCGGACTCCTTCCGGCGGGTCTTCGGACAGCAGGAATTCGGCCGCTACTTCGTCAACAGCCTTGTCGTCGCGGGCAGTGTGGTCATCGTCTCGGCGCTGATCGCCTTTCTCGCCGCGACCGCCGTGACACGATTCCGGTTCCGCTTCCGGACCACCCTGTTGATCATGTTTCTGGTGGCCCAGATGGTCCCCGTGGAGGCCCTCACCATCCCCTTGTTCTTCCAGATGCGGGACTTCGGTCTGCTGAACACGCTGGGCTCGCTGATCCTGCCCCACATCGCCTTCTCGCTGCCCTTCGCGATCTGGATGCTGCGGGGGTTCGTGAAAGGGGTGCCTCAGGCGCTGGAGGAGGCCGCCCACATCGACGGGGCGAGCCGGTCGCGCTTTCTCTGGCAGATCCTTTTCCCGCTCGTGCTGCCGGGTCTGGTGGCCACGAGCGTGTTTTCCTTCATCTCCGCCTGGAACGACTTCCTCTTCGCCAAGTCCTTCATCATCAGCGACACTTCGCAGTCCACGCTGCCGATGGCGCTGCTGGTGTTCTTCAAGCCCGACGACCCGGACTGGGGCGGGGTCATGGCGGCCTCCACGGTGATGACGATTCCGGTGCTGGTGTTCTTCGTACTCGTACAGCGACGGCTGGTCTCCGGACTGGGCGGAGCGGTCAAGGACTGACATGACTTCCGAAGTGGATCTGATTCCGGCGCCGCGCGCGATCGAGGGGCCGATGCGGTGCGGTGTCCTGCTGGACGCGGACACCACCCTGTGGGCCGCCCCGGGCACCGAGGGGACCGAACGCTGGCTGCGCTCGACTCTCGGTGCGGCCCTCGGGCTGCCGCTGCGGCCCGGCACCGAGGACGCCCGTGACTGCGTACGGCTGTACCTGGACGACTCGCTGGAGCCCGAGGCGTACCGGCTGAGCGTGATCGTCAACCGGGGGGTCGAGATCCGCGGCGGCGGTCCGGCCGGAGTCTTCTGGGGCGCCCAGACGCTGCGCCAGCTGCTGGGGCCGGACGCCTTCCGCCGTGCGCCCGTGCGCCCCGGGATCCGGTACGGAATCCCGCACCAGATCGTCGAGGACGCCCCCCGATTCCGCTGGCGCGGCCTCATGCTCGACGTCGCCCGGCACTTCATGCCCAAGGAAGGCGTCCTGCGCTACCTGGATCTCATGGCCGCGCACAAACTCAACGTCTTCCACTTCCATCTGACGGACGACCAGGGCTGGCGCATCCAGATCGAGCGCCACCCCCGGCTCACCGAGGTCGGCTCCTGGCGGGCCCGCACGAAATTCGGCCACCGCGCCTCACCGCTGTGGGAGGAGAAGCCGCACGGCGGCCACTACACCCCGGACGACATCCGGGAGATCGTCGCCTACGCGGCCGAGCGGCATATCACGGTCGTCCCCGAAATCGACGTGCCCGGCCACTCGCAGGCCGCCATCGCCGCGTATCCGGAACTCGGCAACACCGACGTCATCACTGCATCCAACGCAGGGGGCTCCGCCCTCTCGGTCTGGGACTCCTGGGGGATCTCTCCGAACGTACTCGCCCCCACCGACAACACCCTGCGCTTCTACGAGGGGGTGTTCGAGGAAGTGCTGGAGCTGTTCCCGGCCGATGCCGCCGAGTTCTCGGCGTTCATTCACATCGGCGGCGACGAATGCCCCAAGGACCAGTGGCGGGCCTCGCCGGCCGCCCAGGCGCGGATGAAGGAACTCGGGCTCGCCGACGAGGACGCGTTGCAGTCGTGGTTCATCGGTCACTTCGCCAAGTGGCTTTCCGCGCGCGGGCGCAGACCGATCGGCTGGGACGAGATCCTGGAGGGCGGGATCGCCGAGGGCGCGGCCGTGTCGTCGTGGCGCGGCTACGGCGGCGGGATCGCGGCCGCGCGGGCCGGGCACGACGTCGTCATGTGCCCCGAGCAGCATGTGTACCTGGACCACCGGCAGGCCGCCGGCCCGGACGAGCCCGTGCCGATCGGATACGTCCGCACCCTGGAGGACGTGTACCGGTTCGAGCCCGTTCCACCGGGCCTGGACACGTCCGAGGCGGCTCATGTGCTGGGCACCCAGGCCAACCTCTGGACCGAGGTGATGGAGGACCACGCGCGCGTGGACTACCAGGCCTTCCCCCGGCTCGCCGCCTTCGCCGAGGTCGCCTGGAGCGCCCTCCCGGCCCCGGGGGAACGGGACTTCGCCGGCTTCGAGCGCCGTATGGCCGCCCACTACCGGCGTCTCGACGCCCTGGGCGTGGCCTACCGCCCGCCGGCCGGCCCGCTGCCGTGGCAGCGGCGCCCCGGGGTGCCGGGCCGCCCGATCGACGGCCCGCCCCCGAAGCGCTAGCTCCCTTTCCCGGACCCTCCCAGGCCCCTTCCCGGAGCCTCCCGGTGCCCTCTCCGGCTTCCCCTCGCGGCTCCTCCGGCCCCGCTCCTCGCCCCGAACGCGGAGGGGAAAAAGACCCCAAGGGTCACCGAAGAGTGTCAATCGGTATGCACTGGCGATGGCGTACGAAAACGGACCAAGTGGCCGGTGAGGTGGGCGAATGCCTCCTAGCGGACCCGTGCGTTCGAGGCTTGCGAAGATGTGCCAGAGTTGCCACGTCCGCCCTGTGAGCACGTACCGTACGGCCACACAGGTGGGACCAGGTGGGGGCAGCGGGAAGGGGCAGCCGGTTTTGACCACGCACGCACCGCAGGCGGCGCAGTCCGTCACGCTGCCCACGACACTGAACGAAGCAGTGGCGGCCCTCACCGCCATGCCCGCCGCGGTCCCCGTGGCGGGCGGTACCGACCTGATGGCCGCCGTCAACTCCGGACAGCTCCGGCCCGCCGCCCTGGTCGGCCTCGGCCGGATCAGCGAGATCCGCGGCTGGCAGTACCAGGACGGCAACGCGCTGCTCGGCGCCGGACTCACACATGCGCGCATGGGCCGTCCCGACTTCGCGGCCCTGATCCCGGCGCTCGCCGCCGCCGCGCGGGCCGCCGGTCCGCCGCACATCCGCAACGCGGGCACCCTGGGCGGCAACATCGCCACGGCCGCGCCCACCGGCGACGCGCTGCCGGTGCTCGCCGCCCTGGAGGCGACGCTGATCATCGCGGGGCCGGGCGGCTCCCGCCGGGAGATCCCGGTGTCGCACCTGCTGGCCGGCGTGGAGATGCTCCGCGGCGGCGAACTGATCGGCTTCGTGCGCGTGCCGCTGCTGCACGCCCCGCAGGTCTTCCTGAAGGCCACCGGCCGCACCGGCCCCGGCCGCTCGGTGGCCTCCGTGGCGCTGGTCCTCGACCCCGCGCGGCGTGGGGTCAGATGCGCCGTCGGAGCCATAGCGCCGATGCCGCTGCGACCGCTGGAGGCCGAGCAGTGGGTGGCCCGGCTGATCGACTGGGACAACGACCGCGCGCTCGTCCCGGAGGCGCTGCACGCCTTCGGCGAGTACGTCGCGGCCGCCTGCATTCCCGACCCGGCACCCGAGCCGGACGGCTCGGTGCCCCCGCTTCCGCCTGCCGTACTGCACCTGCGGCGCACCGTCGCCGCGCTGGCCCGACGAGCACTGGGGAGGGCGCTGTCATGACCGACGAACAGCACGGAGAGGGCGCGCCCTCGGGTGGCGGCCGCTGGGACCCGCTGCCCCAGGGCGACTACGACGACGGCGCGACCGCCTTCGTGAAACTCCCCGAGGGCGGCATCGAGGCCCTGCTGTCCGGCGACAGCCCCCTGGCCGCGCCCGGGCACGGCTATGTGCCGCCGCAGATCGCGGTCGCCCCCGACGGCGAGACCTGGGGCGCGTCGGCCGACGGCGCCCAGTGGCCCGACCCGAACGCGGTCCCCCAGGAACGGCCCGTCGACGACCGGTTCACGTACCAGCCGGCGGCGACCCAGCAGTGGACGTACGAGGAGCCGCCGCCCGCGCCCGGTCACGATGTGACCGGGCAGTGGTCCATCCCGGTCGCGAGCGGTGATGTTCCGGACGAATCGGGTGAGTTCACCACATCCGCGCTCATGGAGCAGTGGGGCGGCACGCCGCCGGCGACCCTGCCGGGCGGTGCGTCCGCACCCTGGGCGACCGAGGTCCAGGGCTGGGAGCACCCCGCAGAGGCCCCAGAGGCGCCCTCAGGCGCCTCGACGGGCAACGGTGGCACTCTGGCCCCCGCCTTCGCCTCCGGGTCCGCTGACGCGACATCCGGGCCCGGCGCGCCCGCGGCGGATGAACCGGGCGATACGGGCGATACGGGCGAACTGCACCGGGGTGGCGAGTCACTTGACGCCACCGCACGCCGCGACTTCGGCGAGTCGCCCGGCACCGGCGGATCGCCCGGGGTCGGCCGGTTGCGCGCGGCCGCGGCCGGCCATACGGGCCCCGCGGGCGACACGGCCCTGATCGGCGGCGACCCGGCCCACGCGGGCGACGCGACCGCCGCCGGGCCGGCCCGGGCCCGCGCAGGCGACGACCCGCACGGCGCGCCCGCCCAGCACCCCACCGGGCGCTTCGACCCGCACCACCCCACCGACGACCCGCAGGCCGCCGACGGCGACGCGCCCGCACAGGGGCCACCCGCAGCCGACGACGAAAGCCGCGCGCCTGGTGCGGACGGGACGGAACACGCCGAGGGCGAAGCCGAGGCGGTCGACGACCACCCCCTGGCCTCCTACGTCCTCCGCGTCAACGCCACCGACCGCCCCGTCACCGACGCCTGGATCGGCGAGTCGCTCCTCTACGTCCTCCGCGAACGCCTCGGCCTGGCCGGCGCCAAGGACGGCTGCTCCCAGGGCGAATGCGGCGCCTGCAACGTCCAGGTGGACGGCCGACTGGTCGCCTCCTGCCTGGTCCCCGCGGTCACCGCCGCCGGCAGCGAGGTCCGCACGGTCGAGGGCCTCGCCCAGGACGGCCGGCCCTCCGACGTGCAACGCGCGCTCGCCCTCCGCGGAGCCGTCCAGTGCGGCTTCTGCGTCCCGGGCATGGCCATGACCGTCCATGACCTGCTGGAAGGCAACCCGGCCCCCACCGAGATGGAGACCCGCCAGGCCCTGTGCGGCAACCTCTGCCGCTGCTCGGGCTACCGGGGTGTCCTGGACGCCGTCCAGGAGGTCGTCGCCGAACGCGAGGCGCACGCCGCCGCCGACGCTGAGACGGACGGCGACGAGCCCCGTATTCCGCATCAGGCGGGACCGGGAGCCGGCGGCGTCAACGCGTCGGCGTTCGACTCCCCGGGCACCTTCGCGTCCCCCGCCCAGCGCGAGCAGTCGTCGTACGACGCCCGGCGCGAGCAGTCGTACGACCAGTCGTACGGCGGTGACCAGACGTTCGGCGACCAGAGTCAGAGCTACGGCGACCAGCCCTACGGCTCGGACGGAGGCCAGGCGTGACCAACGAGACCGTCACCACGACCACCGCCGCGGAGAGCCCCGTCCCCGCCCCCGAGCCGCTGCCGCACGGCCTCGGCGTGTCGCTGCCGGCCGCCGACGCGGGAGCGAAGACCGAGGGCACCTTCCCGTACGCGGCCGACCTGTGGGCCGAGGGCCTGCTGTGGGCGGCCGTGCTGCGCTCCCCGCACCCGCACGCGCGCATCGTGTCGATCGACACCAGCCACGCGCGCGAGATGCCCGGCGTCCGGGCCGTCGTCACCCACGAGGACGTGCCCGGCACCCCCCTCCACGGCCGGGGCACCCCGGACCGCCCGGTGTTCGCCGCCGACGTCGTACGGCACCACGGCGAGCCCATCGCCGCCGTCGCCGCCGACCATCCCGACACGGCCCGGATGGCCGCCGCCGCCGTCATCGTCGAGTACGAGGCGCTCGACCCGGTCATCGACCCCGAGCAGTCCTTCGAGGCCGAGCCGCTGCACCCCGACGGCAACCTGATCCGGCACATCCCGCTGCGCCACGGCGACCCGGACGCGGCCGGCGAGATCGTCGTCGAGGGCCAGTACCGCATCGGCCGCGCCGACCCGGCCCCCATCGGCGCCGAGGCCGGACTCGCCGTGCCCCGCCCCGACGGCGGGGTCGAGCTGTACCTGGCCTCCACCGACCCGCACACCGACCGCAACACGGCCGCCGCCTGCTTCGGCCTGTCGCTCGAACAGGTGAAGATCGTCGTCACCGGCGTGCCGGGCGCCACCGCCGACCGCGAGGACCAGGGCTTCCAGCTGCCACTCGGCCTGCTCGCCCTGAAGACCGGCTGCCCGGTCAAACTCACCGCCACGCGCGAGGAGTCCTTCCTCGGCCACGCCCACCGCCACCCCACCCTGCTCCGCTACCGGCACCACGCCGACGCCGACGGCAAGCTGGTCAAGGTCGAGGCCCAGATCCTGCTCGACGCCGGCGCCTACGCCGACACCTCCGCCGAGTCCCTGGCCGCCGCCGTCTCCTTCGCCTGCGGCCCCTACGTCGTCCCGAACGCCTTCATCGAGGGCTGGGCCGTACGCACCAACAACCCGCCCTCCGGCCACGTCCGCGGCGAGGGCGCCATGCAGGTGTGCGCCGCCTACGAGGCGCAGATGGACAAACTGGCGAAGAAGATCGGCATCGACCCCGCCGAGATCCGCCTGCGCAACGCCCTCGCCACCGGCGACGTGCTGCCCATCGGCCAGACGGTGACCTGCCCGGCCCCCGTCGCCGAGCTGCTCCAGGCGGTACGGGACTTCCCGCTGCCCGCGCTCCCCAAGGACACCCCCGAGGACGAGTGGCTGCTCCCCGGCGGTCCCGAGGGCGCGGGCGAGCCGGGCGCGGTGCGCCGGGGCGTCGGCTACGGCCTCGGCATGGTCCACATGCTCGGCGCCGAGGGCGCCGACGAGGTCTCGACGGCCACCGTCAAGGTCCACGACGGCATCGCGACCGTGCTCTGCGCCGCCGTCGAGACCGGCCAGGGCTTCACCACGCTGGCCCGCCAGATCGTCCAGGACACCCTCGGCATCGACGAGGTCCACGTGGCCCCGGTCGACACCGACCAGCCGCCGGCCGGCCCCGGCTGCCGCGGCCGCCACACCTGGGTCTCCGGAGGAGCCGTCGAACGCGCGGCCAAGATGGTCCGCACCCAGCTCCTCCAGCCCCTCGCCCACAAGTTCGGCATGTCCACCGAGCTGCTCCAGATCACCGACGGCAAGATCACGTCGTACGACGGCGTCCTGTCGACCACCGTCACCGAGGCGATGGACGGCAAGGAACTGTGGGCCACCGCACAGTGCCGCCCGCACCCGACCGAGCCGCTGAACGCGGAAGGCCAGGGCGACGCCTTCGTCGGCCTCGCCTTCTGCGCGATCCGCGCGGTCGTCGACGTGGACATCGAGCTCGGCTCGGTACGGGTCGTGGAGCTGGCCGTCGCCCAGGACGTGGGCCGGGTCCTCAACCCGGCGCAGCTCAACGCGCGGATCGAGGCCGGTGTCACCCAGGGCGTCGGCATCGCGCTCACGGAGAACCTGCGCACCCCGCGCGGGCTGATCCGCCACCCCGACCTCACCGGATACGCCCTGCCGACCGCCCTCGACGCGCCGGACATCCGGATCGTCAGACTCGTCGAGGAGCGGGACGTGGTCGCCCCCTTCGGCGCAAAGTCGGTCAGCGCGGTACCGGTCGTGACGTCCCCGGCGGCCATCGCCTCCGCCGTCCGCGCGGCGACCGGCCGCCCGGTCAACCGCCTCCCGATCCGCCCGCAGGCGGCGGTGGTCACCGGCCAGTGAGCCTGGCCGTCGTCGTCCTCGCCCCCAGCCCCGAAACGGTGGCGGAACGGGAGGCGGGGCGGCCGAAGACCGGGTACGGACCCGCGTGGACGATCGCCGACCTGGACGCGGAACTACGGCTGCGCACCCAGGCGTTGGGTCTGTGGCTGGACACCTCGGCGTTGACCGTGGAACAGACGGTGGCGGCGATTCTCACCGGGACGGAACGGGCGAGGGTCGCCTGACGTCTCTTTTCCACGGGGCGTTGTCAGTGGCGCGGCGTAGTGTTCTGGGCAGTGGGGACGGCCGTTTCGGAGGGGAAGCCCGAACGGCACACCATGCCCTGCTCAGGACGGCCTACGGCACACCACTCCGACCCACTTGCATTTCCTGAACACTTTGATCGCGGGGGCAGCGATGAGCACGACCAGCACGACCGGCAGCGGTGCGGCGGCGATCACGCTGACCGAGGCAGAACTGGACCGTTACATCACGCACGAACCGACCCGCATGTGGCTCACCGGCCCCGGACTCCCCGACACCGGCGGCCTGTTGACGTTCGAACCGCTCCGCACGGCCGGCCTGCGCACGCTCGCGGACGTCGCGGACATCACGGCCGGCCCGTCCCGGCTCGCGGAGGAGCTCCGGGACCGGCTGGTGATAGGCGAACTGCTGGCCCCGGCCGGCCTGGACACGGAGTCGATCCTCCTCGACGGCGGCACCGGCGAGATCAGCACGGCGTACCTGGTCGACCCGGCCGACCCGCGCCCGCTGGCGCCCTCGCTGGAGACGCTGCTGCGCTTCGCCGCGGTCACCGAGGAACTGACGGGCCTGCGCGGCCGTTTCGCCTCCCTCGCCGGGACCTACGGCACCAAGGCGGCCACCGAGGCCTCCCGCAAGCTCCTGGAGCTCTTCGAGGAGGGCACGGCCGGCCGCGTCCCGCCGTACTGGAAGGCGACGGCACTGATCCGCCCGCTCAGCCTGATCGCGGGCCCCGGCACGGGCTCCGGGCTCACCGTCGACCTGCCGGCCCGGCTCCTGGACCAGGAGTTCGGGCAGGGCCGGGTGGCCCGCTTCGAGGAGGTCGACTTCCCGCCCACGCTCGCCCATGAGCCGACCCGCCGCTTCCTGCGCGAGACCGGCCTCCCGGAGCACGCGGTCCTCTTCCACCTCGACCCGGACGCCCCGCTCCCCACCCTGCGGGAGTACTTCACCGACATCCACACCGGCGACTTCCCCCTGGACGCCCTGCCGCCCCACGCCGACCACCTCATACGCCTCGGCTACCTGGTCGAGGACAACAGCCTGGTCGTGGACGGCACCACGGGCGCGATCCTCAACTTCTCCGAGCCCGAGGCGACCCTCTACCCCCTCAACACGGACATCTCCACGCTCGCCTTCACCCTGTGGCTCCTCCACCACGAGCGCACCATCGACGAGCACCTGGGCCACGAACTCACCACGGAGGCCTACGACCAGCTCGCCGCGACCATGCTCCACACCCTCGCGACCATCGACCCGACCCCCACGACGATGGACGCAGATTGGCACTACTGGACGGAGCTGTTCCAGGACGAGGCGGGCGGGGTGCTCTGAACGGCCGTGGGCAAGGGGCGAGGAGCCGGCTCACCGGGCCCCGGCGGTAGGCGTGGACGACCGCCCGGACGCGGTCGCGCAGGCCGAAGGGCGGCACCCCTTCGGGGATGCCGCCCTTCCGTTCTGCCTGGTCAGGCAGGTGGAGGCCGTGGCGGGAATCGAACCCACGTAACTCGCTTTGCAGGTTTGTCCGTCCCGGCTGGGCTTGAACCCACACGCATTCGCGGGCGTTCAGGCTCGTACGATCGCCGCATGCGGCGTGGTGGAGCGAACGTCTCTGAACCAGCGCGCACTACGACGAACGAGACGGAAACTGAGACGGGCACGCCCTGCCAAGGGCGAGCGCTGGCCTTGTTCCGACCGAACGCAGGTCCCCCCAACCGTTGCTGCCGGGCTGTGTCATTGACGACTCGCAGTCAGGGTCTTCTGGGTCCAGCCAGCCAACTGGTGAAGCACCTGAACGGCCCGTAGGGCTCCCCTTGCAGTGAACGGCAGGACAGCCAGTGCCGGCAGACAAGCGATGGTCACTAGGGTCACGGGCACGAGGCAGAGAGCAACCAGCAAGACCCGTTGTGCAGTCCGTGAGACCGCGATAAGACGCGGCAAGAGGTGTGGCGAAACCAACGTTTGCTCCTAAGGAGGGGTGGTGGACGCATGCCACCTTGCTGCCGAGGAGCCGTTGCAAGTAGCCACATGTGTTGACTTCTTGGTGCAACAATAAATCGGCAGCGATAGGGGGGGCGCTTTGGAGCAAAACAGCAGGTCGGACGGGCGGCGCTCGGAAGTCGAGCTGAGCACTCTGCCTGAGGTTGCAGCATTGGCAACAGAGTTGACGCTGATGTTCAAGAGCCTTGGAGTCACACAGCAGCAATACGCAATTAGGACCAATTGGGACAAAAGTTACGTATCACGCTTTCTTAATGGCCGTCGTGTGGCAACTCAGGAGTTCATTGATCGTCTGCTGCGCGAAGTCGAAATTTGTCGCCACACGCCAGTAACGGATCAAACGCGGAATCGCCTCGGTGAGCTGCGGAGAAAGGCCCTCCGCGCTTATGATCCGGAACTGTGTCGCCTTGAGATTCTTCGAGATGAGGTCCATAAATCTCAGCGTGAGGTAAATCGCCTGCTGATGCATCAAGAGGCGCTCGAAGGTCTACTGGAGCGGCGACAGTCAGAAGCAGATAGCCTCCGTAAGGAATTGTCGCAAAGCCAGGCGGATTGGGTTGCTGATCGAGTTCAAGGTGAAGCCAGAATTTTGCAACTGGCGGGCGAAGCGGCAAGGCTAAAAGATGAGCGGGCCGAACTGCTTCAGGAGATTACGCGGCTTAGGGAGGAACTTAAGGCTACGGTCGAACAGAAGGAGGTTGCCGAGCAGCGGTGTGCTCTGCTGGAAGAGCAGGTGATGTCAGTAGAAATCGAAATGGCTCAACAGCGAGACTCTGATGGTGTTGATGAAATTGGTGTGCCAGTGGAGTATATCCAGGCGAAACTGGCGAACGCGGATGAAAGTGACGTCTACCGGGAGCTTTCAGAGTTTGCCATCAGTCGCTCTAGTGCCGATGTGGCGCGACTGTGTCTCTGGCTCGCTCTCAATTTGGCTTCCGAGTATGCGAGTCAATTGGTCGTCGACTACTGTCGACAGCGGGCAATAACTCACTCTGTTCGTCTGGTTCTATGCATCGAAGGACTTGGTTATCCCGACGGGTGGGATGCGCAAGTGGATGCAGTGTCGAATTCTCTAGTCCGTGTTGTAGCCCGGCGCTCCCTGAGCGAATTCCTAGAGTTTTGCACGCTTCTGGCGGAAGCTCGGCGCTATGATGCCCCTAGTTGGGAAGTGGTCTCTCTGGATGCTGCTGCCTATAGCTGGCTTTCGCATGATAGGCGTAGACCTGGTAGGGCCGAGAACCTTCTTCAAGTTCTCGATCACCTTGATGAGCTAGGTGAAATGGAGGCTTGGCAGAATGTTATTAAACGGTTTGCGATTGTCGGGGTGACATCGCAATACGCTCGCGCTATCGCGGAGTCGGGGCGTGAAGACTGCATTCGTATTTTTGTGCAGAGGTGGCTTCGTGGTGTGAAGTCGAATTCAAGTCCCTATCGAACAGCCAGGGGATTGGCGACGGCTTGTAGGTTCTCCAACCGCTCTATGGCTGACATGATGATTCGCGGTGTGTGTGATATTAATAGCGCTGAGGATGTTGCAAGAATGTTCCTTTCGGCCTTTGATCAAGATAAGCCTAAAAAAGAGCTAGGAAGGCGCTTGGCTATAGAGATTGTCCGTGGGGGCCTCGCTCGCCCGGTACGAGATTTCATCGCTCCCGAGCCAGCTCTGGCATTCCATGAAGAAGGGTGGCGAAATGTAGAGATTACGCCTCTCATGCGACAGGCCCTTGACTTGCTCGACGAAAGTGAGCGGAGGGCAACTAAGCAGTCCTGATTCGGGTGCTAATGGAAAATTGGCACAACCGGGGGTGGATTCGTAGAGTGTATTCCGAACGTGGCATCCTTGGTGATGAGTGACGAGCGATGCGAGAGGAGTTGAGGTGCCGGAGGCTAGTCCGCGCGGGACCTTCAAACAGATTGCGGACGCGTTGCGGGCCCAGATCGTCGATGACTCAGAGATGTCAGTGCTGCCCCCGGTCTCGCAACTTATGGAGAGGTATGCCGTCTCGCGTGGTGTTGTCCTTCGGGCGTTTCAGGTGCTACGGCGGAATGGCGATGCAGAGCCCGTACCCGGCGGGCGCTGGCGTGTGCTCAGGCGGGGGGCCGCCGTGGACCGTCGGCCGCTGGAGGAGCAGATCGCGGCCGTCATCACGGATGAGCGCTTGAAGGTCGGGGCACCGTTTTTTAGTGCGTCTGCGCTCGCCAGCAGGTTCGGAGTCTCACGGCCCACCGTGACCAAGGCTCTCGACAAGCTGGAGGCGGCTGGCGTGCTGGAGAGCGGTGGGCAGGGCAAGGTACGGACCGTCCGGGCCGTGCCGAATCGAGAGGAGCGTTCGTAGCTTGTCGGAGCTGACGGAGTGGGCGTATCCCGTGGCTGAGTCTCTGCTGGCTGAGCCGCTGCCGCGTCGCTGGAAGCATTGCCTCGGAGTGGCCGAGCGGGCGCGCACCATTGCGCTCATCCTCGGGGAAGACGCCGAGTTGCTGGAAGCCGCGGCCGTGCTGCATGACATCGGCTATGCGCCTGACCTCGCCAAGACCGGTTTCCACCCGCTCGACGGCGCCCGATACCTGCGAGACGTCGCCAAGGCAGACGCAAGGGTCGTGCACCTGGTGGCGCATCACTCCTGCGCGTGGATGGAGGCGGAAGCGCGCGGCATGCGCGAGGAGTTGGAGGGGGAGTTCCCGCGCGAGAGCGCGCACTTGAACGACGCCCTCTGCTACTGCGACATGAACACCACGCCGGATGGCACCCCCACGAATCCCGTGGACCGAATCAACGAGATCGCCGGCCGATACGGGCCGGAAAGCCTGATCGGTACGTTCATCCGTCGCGCTGAACCCGAGATCCTGGCGAGCACGGCGCGCGTCTTCGAAAGGGTGGCTGCCGCCAAGCGTCAGCCGATGTAGGGAGTCGGCCGGGCCCGGTCCATCGCGTGCTCGATACGCAGACGCATGGTGGGGTGGACATCCAATTCCGCTAGGTCCGCTGGGTCCACCCAGCGGACTTGCGTCGTCTCGTTGCTCGTCCGCAGGTCGCCGCCCACCGGCCGGGCGCGAAAGCAGATGCTGAACTGCTGGCGTACCTCGCCGTCGTCGTACTGCATGACGTGCCCCGGGTCGGTGTAGATCCCGGACATGTCTACGACTTCGGCCTTGATGCCGGTCTCTTCCCAGACCTCGCGGACCACCGTGTCACTGATGGATTCGCCCACGTCGTGACCGCCGCCCGGAAGTGCCCAGCGACCGTTGTCGGATCGCTGAATCATGAGCACCTGCCACGCGTCGTTCTGGACGAACGCGACGACCGAGGGAACGACTGAGTTGGCCGGCGGGGCGTCCGGGTCGTGCAGGTAGTCAATGCGTCCCATGATCAGGCTCCTGTGATGTCGTGTTCGGCTACTGGCCTGGCGCCTTCCCAGGTCTGCTGAACGCTATTGGCAAAGGTGTCGAACAGGCTGCCTCCGGGGAGCTGCCGCAGGTGAAGCACGGGCGCCATGTAGGCGCCGATGCCGTACACGTGCGTGTTGGCCAACATCTCGTCATCGGCGCGATAGATCGAGTTGTAGAGCACTGTGTCGTGCAGACGGAACGCAATCTCGGGGTGGCTGGTGAACAGCGGACGATAGTTGACCAGCGCATTGCGGATTTTTCCGTCCATAGTGCGGTGTCCTTCGTCAATGCCGCGTCGGATGACGGCTTCGCACTCCGGGTCGCCCATGAGTACTCGGATGCGTACGCCGCTCTCAGACTTCTCCTTCAAGGTCGAGAAGAAGAGCGGGTCCTCTGCCAGGTAGATGCCGGCATACACAAGGATGTCGATGCGCTCCGTGGCACGCTCGCACATCTCCCGCCAGAGACCTGCAGGCACGACGTGCCGATGCGGGTAGACGGCCAAGATCTCGGCCTTGCTCAAGTCGGCTGCGGAGTCCTGAGTCCGGGAGTCCTCCCACAGCGTCGTCACGTCGACCTTGAGTGCTGCTGCGGTTGTGTACTGGTGGCGCCGGTACGGCACCTTGTCCTGCGTGATCCAGCGCTCGACTGTCTTCGGGTTGACCTCGATCGCGTCCGCGAGGCTCTGGACGGTCATGCCACGGGCTAACAGGGCTGACCGCAAACGCTCGTTGGGCATCTGCACCCCTTCGAGGGACATCTAGGGACCTCTTGACGGTAGTGAGCTGATCGGGAGCTGTCCAGGTAAGGGGTGACCAACTCCCCTGACCTGCCGCGATTCTGAGTGTGCGCCAAGAAGTCCCGGTGCGAAACCAAGAGGTTCCGTCGATGTACTTGACGGATCCATGTGCGGTACCTGTAAAACAGGTACCGCAGCGACGACGCCCGGAGGGCCCTCGAAAGGGGCTCGAAGGAAGCGCCTGTTCCTTGAGAACTCAACAGAGTGCTTTGAGATTGGCGGGGCTTGTCCCCGTCCCCGTGGCGGCCGGGTGATGTCCGTCGGCCCCGGTATCCAGCCGTGAGGGCGCGGATTCGACGTCCGCCCGGGGTCACTTGGCCCGCCGCGACGTGCGGCGTTGGCCTACATCTCCGGTCGCGGCGGCACTCCCGGACAAGGACAGCCCGCCGGGCCGGATCTCCATCCCGACGCAGAGGAGTTCGCTACCGATGCAGGCTGCCACGTTCGCCGCCGTGTTCATCGCCCTGTACGTCGCCCACAGCGTGGGTGACCACTGGGCACAGACCTCGCACCAGTCCGCGCTCAAGGGCCGTCCCGGATGGGTCGGTCGGCTCGCGGACGCGCGGCACGTCGCCACCCTGACGCTCACCAAGCTCGCCGTCCTCATCCCGGCCGCCGCGCTGCTGGGACTGCACCTGTCGGTGCCCGGCACTGTCACCGGCCTCGCGGTGGACGCGGCCTCGCACTGGTGGGCCGACCGCCGCACCACCCTCGCCCGGCTCGCCGCACTGCTCGGCAAAGGCGAGTTCTACCGGCTCGGTGCCCCGCGCGCCGGCCGTGACGACAACCCGCACATCGGTACCGGCGCGTACGCGCTTGACCAGTCCTTCCACCACCTGTGGCTGCTGGTCGCCGCGCTGGTCATCGCCACCGGCTGACCCCGTTCTTCGCGGGGCGGTTCGCACTCCCGGACAGGACAGCCGACCGCCCCGCGTCCCTTCCCGACGTTCAAGGAGAGACCCACCATGCGTATGCGTACCTTCGTCGCCGGCCAGGAAGCGCACGGCGACACGGAGTTCGCGGAACTGGCGCTCGGCATTGACTTCGACCTGTTCCGGGGCCCGCTGGAGTTCGAGACCGACGGCGACCGCGAGGCCCGTGAGGACGTGGCCCGCGAGGTTCTGCGGGACCTGCGTGAGATGGGCGAGGCCGGTGACGAGATCGCCGGTTGGGACGCCCTTTACGCCGACGCGCTGACCCGTACGGTGCCGTTCCTGCGCGCCGCTCGCGGCTACCGGCCGATGACGGGGGAAGCGGCATGAGCTACGCCCTCACCCTGGAAGAGCTGACGCCCGCGCTGCGGGTGTTGCGGCTCATCGCTGCCGAGTGCGCGCATCTGCCGGCCCCGTTCGTGCACCTGACGCCCATCGAGCCGGAGCGGCTGGAGCTGTCGCTTCACGACGTTGACCTGACGGGCGACACCTTCACCGTGTTCGAGCTGTGGCGGGAGGCGCTCAGCATCCACCCTGACGCGGTGACCTTCCGTGTCCAGGGCAACGGCCGTACCCGCGTCCTGCGTGCGACCAGCCCCTACGGCGGCGGCGAAGTCACGCTGACCGCCTACGCGGACACCGCGGCCGTCGTCACGACCACGACGGGGGGTGCGGCATGAGCGAGTCCGGCAAGCCTTTGACATGGACTCAGATCGGTGTCCTGACAGCCGCGTTCGTGCCGATGCTCGCCACGGGCGTGGTCGGCGGGTTCGGTACGTACAGCAACATCGGGCACGCCTATGGCACGGGGACCGCGCTCGGTGCTTTGGGGGCCGGTGAAGGCGCCACGGCCGTCCTCGCCCTGGTCCTGCTGGGGTTGACCCTGCTGGGGCAGTCCTCGCCGCGCGTCGTGCGGATCGGGCTGTGGGCGCTGCCGGCCGCCGCTGCCGTCATGGGCGCGATGGCCGCGCCGGACTTCGGCCGGACCGTGATCTACGCCCTGACTCCGCTGGGCATGTCGGTGTCGGCGGAGGGCATGGCGTTCTTGGCCCGCCGGATCGTCGTCCACACGGACGGCCGCGACGCGGAACACGAGCAGCGCACCGCCGACATCGTGCAGGCCCTCGCCTACCACCGGGCCCGTGCCGCCCATCACCCAGTCGACCGGGTTCGCAAGCGGTCCGATCGGGCGTCGTGGCGCCTGGCCCGCAAGGTCGGCGTCGGTGACGTGGCGCTCGGATCGAGGCTGCTGGACGTGCAGCGCGACCGGATCACGGACGGCGCGGACGCGGCTCTTGCCTCGATGTTCGGCACGCCCGCTGCGATCCCCGCCAAGGTCGCAAATGTGGAGGAATCGACTGTAAGTAGTCGAGAACGGTCTACCTCTGACCTGCCCGTATCGACCCCGGCCACGGTCGTGGTCACGCGGCTGGTGGTGCCCGCTCCGGCGCCGGTCGACCTCGGCAAGTCGGGTGTCGGCATGAAGCCGATGCCCGCTGTCGTCCCGGCCGTGAAGCCGGTTCCGATCGCTCCGGCGCCCACCCGTTCGGTGCCGGCCGCGGCGACCCCGCCGCGTCGGGCGACGGGCCGTGTCCCGGTCGCCGCCAAGTCGACCCGGACCCGCCGCACCCCCGAACAGCTCTTGGCGGAAGCGCGGAAGGCGACGGCCGGATGGACGGACGCTGAGGTGACCGGGGAGGGCATCCGCCGGGCCCTGCGCACCTCGCCCGCCAACGCCCGCATGGTGCGTGACGCCCTGCTCGCCGAACGCGCCACCCAGGTGGTGACGCCGTGAGCACCCTCGCCGCGCTCTTACCGGCCGTGCCCGCTCTCGGGTGGGCGGTCCACGCCCGGTGGCTGCACTCACGGTTGACCACGGCCCGCCGTGACCCGCTCACCGGGTTGTGGACTCGGGACGCGTTCACCCGTCGGGCCCGCCGCTTGCTGCGCGACCCGCGCGCCGTGGTCGTGCTGGCGGACGTCGACCACTTCAAGCAGATCAACGACACCCACGGCCACGCGGCCGGTGACGTGCTGCTCACCACAGTCGCCGACCGCCTCGCCCACGGCACCACCCCCGGCGGTGTCGCGGGACGGCTTGGAGGGGACGAATTCGCCGCCGTCGTCATCGACCGCGACGGCACGATGGCCGACCGGCTGTACACCCTCGCCCGCGTCCTCGCCCGGCCGGTCGACACCGCCCCCGCCGTGCACACCACGGTGTCCCTGGGGTGGGTACGGGCCGGTGACCATCCCGCCGAGGACCTGTCCGCGCTGCTGCGCCGCGCCGATGAGGCCATGTACGCGGCCAAGCGGTCCGGCCGGTCCGGTCCCCGGCGGGCCCGCCTCGGGCGGCTGCTCGGATCGGTCGCCGGTCGCAGGCCGGGACGGCGCGGGGCGGCGTGAGCGCGCTGCCGGTCTTCCGGTGGCACCTCGCCCCGGACGGCTACGCCACCCGCCGCCAACTGCGGGCCCGCAACCTGCGCCCCGGCGGTCAGGGCGTCGCTGCCCAGCTCGAACGCCCCCGGCGGCGGGGCCGCCCGCCGCTGGTCGCCTACCTGTACCGCGTCGACCTCGCCAAACCGGTCCGGCCGATGACACCGGGCCGGTGGCAGGCCCACGCCGCGATGATGCGCGCCCGCCGCACTTGCCCCGAGTGCCGCCGGGACGCCGGATACGTCATCCCGCCCACGCTCGGAACCTGCGTGACCTGCGCATACCCCGAGGAACAGAGCGCCGCCTGACCCACACACGGGGCCCGGTCACGACCGACCAAGACAGCGGCCGGGCCCCACGCCTCCCCGAGAGAAGGAACCCTCAGTGAAGCACCCCGACGACGACAACGAACTCTTCAACCGACTCGAAGCCGAGATGACGGCCGACGAACTCCATGTCGTCGACAACGGCCGCGACCTCGACGCGTTCCGCGACCTCGACTCCCGCGTGGTCGACCTCGACAAGGCGCGGTCGGCCCGTACCGAGTCGGCCGACCCGACCACCCGACCCGATTCCGACCCGGCGGCCGACTCCGAGCCCGGTCGGTCGGGTGCCGAGTCGGGCGACCCGACGGCGCGGGTGTTGGTCGACTCGCCGTCCTTGAAGGCGGCCGGTCCCGGCTACCTCGGTCGGCTGGCCGCCGCCAAACGTCGCCCGGTCGTCCCCGTCTGGCTGCGGTCGCTCGCCGAACTGCGCACCGCATCCGCGTGGGTGGCCCGTCACTACGCTCACGCGGCCGGCTACCACGCCCTTCGCTCCCCGGTCTACGCCGGCCGTCTCGCCCTGCAAGCCCCCGCGGGGCTGGCGAAGTTCGTGGGCGGCACGATGCGGTGGATGGCCGACCGCGAGGGCGAACCGGTCCGCCTCGCCGCCGTCCGGCGCGAGGACGCTGCCGAGTACCTGAAGCTGTCGCGGCAGCGCGACGGCCGGGTACGCCTGCGCACCCTCGTGGCTGTGCTCGGGATGTTCATCGGCCTCGGGGCCGCGCTGGCCATCTACGTCCTCGCCCCCGACTGGCTGCAAGCCCTGTCGGTGAGTGCGGTCGTGATGGCGCTCGGTGCGGCCGGCCGCAAGGCCGACAACCCGGTCATCCACCGGGCGGTGGAACTGCCCAAGGCCACCAAGCTCACCAGTGACATCGTGCTGCGTGCGCTCGGTGCGATCGGCATCCCGGCCATCAACCAGGCGCAGGCCAAGGGCCGGGACGGGTTCGAGTTCACCGCCCCGATCACCCGCGACGGCCCCGGCTGGCGCGCAGAGGGCAACCTCCCCTTCGGCGTGACCGTCACCGACGTGATCGAGAAGCGGGAACGCCTCGCCTCCGGCCTGCGCCGGCCGCTGGGCTGTGTCTGGCCCGAGGCGGAGTCGGAGGAACACCCCGGACACCTCGTTCTGTGGGTGGGTGACCAGACCCTGAAGGCCGCGCGCAAGCCGGTGTGGCCGCTGATGAAGTCCGGCACGGTCGACCTGTTCAAGGCCATCCCGTACGGCACTGACCAGCGCGGACGCTGGGCCGAGGTCACCTTGATGTTCATCGCCGGGATCATCGGCGCGATCCCCCGCATGGGCAAGACCTTCCTCCTGCGCCTGCTGCTGCTCATCGCCGCCCTCGATCCGCGTGCGGAGCTGCACACCTACGACATGAAGGGCACCGGCGACCTCGACCCGGTCGGCGAGGCGGTCTCACACCGGCACGGCGTCGGCGAGGAAGACGAGACGATCCGCTACGCCCTGGCCGACTTCCGCGCCCTGCGCGAGGAACTGCGCCGCCGCACCAAGGTGATCCGCTCGCTGCCCCGGGACATCTGCCCCGAGTCCAAGGTGACCAGCCAACTCGCCGACAAGCGTTCACTCGGTCTGCACCCGGTCATCATCGGGGTGGACGAATGCCAGGTGCTGTTCGAGCATGCCGAGCACGGCAAGGAGTTCGAGGAGATCGCAACCGACCTGGTCAAGCGCGGCCCCGCCACCGGGATCGTGCTGCTGCTGGCCACCCAGCGGCCGGACGCGAAGTCGCTGCCCACCGGCATCAGCGCGAACGCCAGCACCCGCTTCTGCCTGAAGGTGATGGGCCAGACCGAAAACGACATGGTGCTCGGCACCTCCAGCTACAAGCGGGGCGTGCGGGCCACGATGTTCGCCTGGGGTGACAAGGGCCTGCACTACTTCGTGGGCGAGGGCTCCGACGCCCGGATCGTCTCCAGCACGTTCCTGGACGCGCCCATGGCCGAGAGCGTCGCGGCCCGCGCCCGCAAGATGCGCGAGAAGGCCGGACTGCTGTCCGGCTACTGCCTCGGTGAGACTGCCGAGGCGGTGACCGGCCCGGCCTACGACCTGCTCGCCGACGTCGCGGCCGTCGTGCCGGAGGGCGAGGAGCGGGTGTGGAACGAGCGGATCGCCGTCCGTCTCGCCGAACTGCGGCCCGAGGTCTACGGCGGGTGGAAGGGCGAGAACGTCACGTCCGCGCTCAAGCCGCACGGCATCAAGACCCGCGACGTCGCCGGCACCACGGACGACGGCACCCGCACCACCCGCCGGGGCATCGTCCGCGCCGACCTCCTCAAGGCGATTGCGGAGCGTAACGAAACTCCGGGCGCGGCGTAGGTCTGACGGGTGCTACCGGTAGCACCCACACCTGCTACCGGTAGCACCCCCGCTAGCACCCCAAACTGCACCCCATCTGCGATCTAGCGTATAGCACCCCGCCTGCGGAAACCCTCGAAAACCGCCTGGAAGGCCCCTGATGACCCCCACTGTCCTTGCTATCTCCTGCCTGATAGTCGTCACGCTCAGTTATGGCGGGTTGTGTGCGGTCTCGCCGTTCGGTGACTGCCGCCGCTGCCGTGGCATGGGCAACGCCCTCAAGACCGACCGCAAGGGACGTCTCAAGCGCGGCAAGGACTGCCGCCGCTGCAAGGCCACCGGCAAGCGCATCCGCACCGGCCGTTGGCTCTACAACCGCTGGGCCCGCGTCTACCGCGCCGGCACCGACACCCCGGGAGGCACCCGATGACCCTGACCGTCTCCGCCGTGCTGCTGTTCGGCGCCGCGTCCGCGTTCGCCGTCAAGACCAAGTCCGCCGGGGGCTTCGCCGCCACCGTGTTGTTCCTGTTCGGGTTCTTCGTCGCCGGGACCGGCGCGTACGAGCCCATCCACAACCTCGTACAGGCATCCGCCGACGCCATCGCCCAGCTCGGCAACTGACCGGAGGAACCAGTGAACGAGCCCACCCCCGCGCCGGTCCGGACCGGCGTCCCGCTCACGGACGACGAAGCCGCGACCGAAGCGCGCCGGATCATCGCCGACGCCTACCGGCCCGCTCCCGACGTCCCGACGTCCTACCGCGACACCAGCCCGCTGCCCGCCTACGGCGACACGCCCCCGGTCGCGCAGCAGGGCACCCCGCCCATGTCTCAGCGGGCCGTGGACACCGGCCGGCTCATGCTCACCGCCGGACTGTCCACCGTCCCGCCCGGACTCATCGCCATCGGGGTTCTCATCGCCTCCCGGGACGCCGACCCCACGGTCATCGGCATGATCTGCGCCGCTCCGGCTGCCCTCGCCGTGCCGATCCTCGCTCTCGCCCGCTTGTTCACCCGCGTTGCCGAGGCCGCTCCGGATGAGCACCACCACCACTACAACGGCCCGGTCTGGCAGGAGAACACCACCACCCACACACACGGACTGATCGCCCGCACCCGCAACGAGCACCACGGCTGACAGGAGAAGACCGACATGAGCGCCACTCTGATCCCCGTCGCGGCCCGCATCGCCGCCGCGCTGAACACCGCCAACGGAACCAGCGAACACGAGGCCGCCATGCGGCTGATGAAGGTCGCGGAAGAGGCCGCCGAGGCATCCGCTGCGTACATCGGGATGACCGGCCAGAACCCCCGTAAGGGCATCAGTCACACCACCGCCGACGTCGCCGACGAACTGTGTGACGTCATCATCGCCGCCACCGTCGCCCTGCATTCCTTCACCGCGACCCCGGCCGGCGACCTCACCGCGAAGCTCGACGCGGTTGCCCGCCGCCTGGCGGCCGGCGCCTCGCAGCGCGGCCTCTGAATGTGCCCGTGGGCGGTGGCACTCCCGGACAAGGACAGCCCACCGCCCACGGTCTCCGAGTCCCGACGTAGCAGAACAGGAGACCTACAGCATGACCCAACTGCGTGTTTTCGGCGAGGGCCCTTCGGCCCTGGCCACCCTTTCGGGGCGAGTGCCCCGGCCGCGCCTGCTGGATCTGTACTGCTGCCAGGGCGGTGCGGCCAAGGGGTACACCGATGCCGGGTTCGAGGTGACCGGCGTCGACAAGGACCCTCAGCCGCGCTACCCGTACCGGTTCGTGCAGGCGGACGCCATCGCGTTCGTCCTCGAACACGGGGCAGAGTTCGACGTCATCCACGCCTCGCCGCCGTGCCAGCATGACAGCGACTGCCAGCGCATCCAGGGCAACACCCATCCGGACCTGATCGCCCCCACCCGCGCCGCGCTGGAGTCCACCGGCCGCCCGTGGGTCATCGAGAACGTGCGCGGTGCGCTGCCCAAGCTGCACCGCCCGGTGATGCTGTGCGGACCCATGTTCGCGGTGGCCACCTACCGGCACCGCTACTTCGAAGCGGGCGGCGGCTTCCGGCTCCCGCAGCTCCCGCACTCCGACCACACCGTTCCCCAGGCGAAGATGGGCCGCCCCGTACCGCCGGGCCACTACGGGCAGTTCGTCGGCAACTTCTCCGGTGTCGCCCTCGCCCGCCGGATGATGGGCGTGGGCTGGATGAACCGTGACGGCATCCGCGAGTGCATCCCGCCCGCCTACGCCCAGTGGATCGGCCGGGGCTTCCTCGCCGCCCTCGCCCTGAGTGAGGCAGCATGAGCGCGCTGCCTGAGGCATTGCGGGTTGCCCTTGCCCTCGCGGCGGCCGGTGTCCCGGTGCTGCCCCTGCGGGCGGGAAAGGTCCCGTTCGGCAACTGCCGCACGTGCAAGGCCAACGCGTGCGGTGGCCGGCCCAACATGATGGCGGCGGGCCCCTGCCGGTGCCCCGCGCCGTGCCACGCGTGGGCCGCGGCAACCACCAACCCTCACGTCCTTACCTCGCTCGTGTGGGTGCCGGTGTGGCGTGAGGCGGTGGCGGTCGCCTACCACCCCGGCGGTGCCGGGCTGACGGTCGTCGACCTGGACAATGCGGCGGCCGTCGCATGGGCCCGCGAGACCCTGCCCGCCACCCGCACCGTGCCGACGACGCGGGGCGAACACTGGCTGTACCAGGGCACCATGCCCTCATCGAACGGGGTCCGCCCGGGTGTCGACGTCAAATCCCTGACTCAGTACGCCCGTTGGCTCGGTCCCGGGACCGGACGGATGGCCGTGCTCCCGTCGGCCGTCCGCACCCTGCTGGTGAAGGAAGACACCACCCCCGCCCGGCGCGGGGTGGCCTCTTCTCTCCCCGCCCGCGCCCCGTGGGACCGGGCGGTGGCCACCGGGTGCCGCCACACCGAGCGCTACGTCCGCACCGGACTGGAACGCGGCCTCGCCCTCGTACGGGCCCGCACCGAATCCGGCGCCGGCTCACAGGCGTTCGGCGTCGCCCGGTTCCTCGCCGCACAGCACACCGCATGTCCCGGCCCCTGCGGACTCCCGGAGATCGGCGAGGAGATCACGGCCGCCGCCGTCTCCGTGGGCGTCCCGGAGGCCTATGCGCGCCGCGCGGTCGCCAACGGCCTTGAGGCGGCTGTGGAGCGCGCGGCATGAACAAAGCATCCCGAACTACCGCGAACGGCCCTCAGGGCGCCGTACAGGGCCCGCCACGGCCGTCCGTGGGCGAACCGAAGGTCGCCGCCCGCAAGGGCGTCCATATCGCTGTTGGTTCTGACCCGCAGACGGTCACCGCCGAAGGGAGGGCGGCCTCATGAGTCCACAGCCTGTGGACAGCCCCGACCTGTGGGCCGGATTGCCCTCCCTGGAAGACCCGCAGGGCGAGGACGACGCGGCACCGGACGTGTGGGAGGAACCCATTCCCCTCACCGGTCAGCGCCGGCGTCCTCCGTTCCCCGCCCACGTCTTCCCCGCATGGCTGGGGGAGTTCGTGGCGGCCGTCGCGGAAGAGACGCAGACCCCGGCGGACCTCGCTGGATCGGTCGCCCTCGCCGTGCTCGCCACGGCGGCCGGCGGCCGGTCGGTGGTCCACGTGCGTGGCAACTGGCGTGAGCCGACCAACCTCTACACCGTGGTCGCACTCCCGCCCGGCAACCGCAAGACCGCCGTGTTCACCTTGCTTACCAACCCCCTGTACGAGGCGGAGAAGCAGCTCAAGGCAGCCATGAAGCCGGTCATCGTGGAAGCGGAGCTAACGGCGAGGCTGGCCAAGGAGGCAGCGGACAAGGCCGCCGCCAAGGCCGCGTCCGCCGACGGCGACAAGCGGGACGAGATCGTGGCCACCGCCGTCGGACTCGCGCAGACCGCCGACACCCTCACCGTGCCGGCCGAACCCCTGTTGCTGGCGGACGACTGCACCCCGGAGACGGTCACCTCGCTCATCGCGGAACAGGGCGGGCGGCTGTCGGTGATGAGCGATGAGGGCGGAATCTTCGACATCATCGCCGGCCGCTACTCGGGCAGTCCCAACATGGAGGTCTTCCTCAAGGGCCATGCCGGGGGGCGTCTGAGGGTGAACCGACAGACCCGCCGCGAGTACGTTGACGCCCCCGCGCTGACCATGGGATTGGCTGTTCAGCCCGATGTGCTTGTGGACATGGGGAAGATCAAGGGCGGGAAGGGGCGCGGTCTGCTGGGCCGCTTCCTGTACTCGCTGCCGGTGTCGATGGTCGGCGAGCGGAAGGTCATCACCGATCCGGTTCCCGAACCGACGGCCGCCACCTACACCGCCCGGATCATCGACCTCACCCTGTCCCTCGCGGGATGGACCGACCCGGCCCTCATCCAGCTCACCCCCGAAGCGAGCGCGGCCCTGATCGCCTATCAGGAACGGGTGGAGCCGTGGCTCAAGGAGCGCGGCGGGAAGCTGGGCCACATCACCGACTGGGCCGGGAAACTCGTCGGGGCGACCGCCCGCATGGCCGCGCTGCTGCACCTCGCCGAACACGGCGGCAACGGCTACGCCCACCCGGTCACCGAAGACACCATGCGCGCGGCCATCGAGCTGGGGGAGTACTACACCGCCCACGCCCTCGCCGTGTTCGACGCCATGGGCGCCGACCCCGTGGTCGGCAGGGCCCACAGCGTCCTGGAAGCACTGCGGGACAACGGATGGGAGGACGTCAGCCGGCGGGACGTCTTCAGCGTCCTGTCCCGCAGCGAGGTGCCGACCGTCGCCGACCTGGAACCGGCCCTCGCGCTGCTGGAAGACCACGGATACCTGCGGTCCTACCAGCCCGAGCGCACCGGCAAGCGCGGACGCCCACCGGCACCCCGCCTCACCGCCCACCCGTCCCTGCGCCACGGCGGCCGGTGACCCCCTCCCGCGCGGACAACCCCTCCCGCACAAACCGCAAAATCCGCAGAAATCCCCGGACACCACGCTGACCTGCGACGGGTCACCACGCCGACCCCGGCCGGGGGCCCGTCGCACAATCCCGCGATGTTCCGCAAAAAACGGAGTGCCATCCCGCCCACGGGGACCGGCTGACGGCCGCCCCTGATTTTTGCGGAATATCGCGGGTTTCTGCGGAGCACCACCCGGCACCACCCGCACACCGCATCACCGCAGGTCATCCACCCTCCCCGGGTTTTCTGCGGATATTGCGGTTTGTGCGGCGGCACTTGCCCCTGAACTCAGCCTCACAGGAGTGAGCCGTGGACGACCCCACCACCCTTCCCCTCGCCCCCGCCGACGACCCGACCCTTGTCCTCCTCAAGGTCGAAGAGGCCGCCCGCCGACTCCGCGTCGGCCGCACCACCTGTTACGCCCTCATCCGCACCGGCGAATTGGAATCCGTGACGGTCGGCACCCTGCGCAGGGTCCCGGCCGCCGCCGTTCCCGAGTACGTCACCCGTCTCCGCACCGCCCAACGCGCCGCTTGACGACGCCCGGGGCGGCGGCACTCCCGGACAGGACAGCCCGCCGCCCCGGTCCCCATCCCGACACCCAGAAACAGGAGCCTGCCTGTGGCAGAGGACAGGAAGAAGCGCACCCGACAGCCCAACGGCCGTAGCTCGATCTACTTGGCCAAGGACGGTAAATGGCACGGTCGTGTGACCGTCGGCGTCCGCGACGATGGCACGCCGGACCGTCGCCATGTCGAGCGCAAGACCAAAGCTGAGGTAGCGGAGGCTGTTCGAGAGCTGGAGAAACAGCGCGACACCAAGACCGTGAAGAAGCCGGGCAAGGCGTGGACGGTCAAAGCGTGGCTGACGCACTGGGTTGAGAACGTCGCACCCCTCGCTGTCAACGACAACACGATGGTCGGGTACGGCGTCGCGGTCCGGAAGCACCTCATCCCCGGCTTGGGCGCTCACCGGCTCGACAGGCTCAAGCCCGAGCACATCGAGACGTTCTACGCCAAGATGCAAGCCAACGGCAGTAAGCCCGCCACCGCTCACCAGGTGCACCGAACCTTCCGCGCCGCCCTCAACGAGGCCGTACGGCGCGGCCACCTCGGGAAGAACCCCGTCCTTTTGGCCAAGGCCCCGAAGACGGGGGATTACGAGGTGGAGCCCTACAGCGTCCAAGAGGTACAGCGACTGTTGAAGGCCGCTGACCAGCATCGCAACTCCGCACGATGGGCCGTCGCGCTCGCCCTCGGACTGCGTCAAGGGGAGGTACTGGGGCTGACGTGGGACGACGTCGACCTTGAGGGTGGATTCCTCGTTGTCCGCCGTAGTCGCCACCGCCCGCAGTACGCCCACGGGTGCACGGAGCCCTGCGGACGCAAAGCCGCCGGGTACTGCCCCCAGAGACGACGAACCAACCCCGAGTTGTCCACGACCAAGTCGCGCGCCGGTCGGCGCGCGGTCGGTCTCCCCGATCAGCTCGTCGACCTACTCCGTACGCACCTCAAGGCGCAGAGAGCAGAGCGAACGAGGGCCGGGAAGCGCTGGGAAGAAAACGGCCTGGTCTTCCCGGATGAATACGGCCGTAGTCCGTCCCACCGCCGGGACTGGACCGAGTGGAAAGCTCTGCTGACAGAGGCGAAAGTCCGGGACGGGCGCCTGCACGACGCGCGTCACACGGCCGCCACGGTCCTACTCATCCTCGGTGTCCCCGAGCGAGCCGTCATGGGCCTCATGGGGTGGTCGACCACCGCCATGGCTGCGAGGTATCAGCACATGGTGGATGCTGTACGGACGGATATCGCGCGGCAGGTGGACGGCTTGCTGTGGATGCCCGGAGACGAGCGGCGGGGTGAGTGATTGGGCGCGGGACGGTTGCTGTGCGGCCGTCCCAAAGGCTCGCTATGTAATCCTGCGCTCGCGTAGGTTGCGCTCGTGGATGCAGCCGTAGCCGGACTGGTTGGTGCGCTTGGTGGCGCCGTGCTGGGTGCAGGGAGTGCTTGGGGAGCGGCGGTGGTCGCTTTTCGAGCCGCGAGATACCAAGCAGACAGCCAGGCTGAATCGCAACATCAGCAATGGCTGAGGCAGGTTCGCCGCGAGACATACAGTGCGTTTCTGAAATCCGCGGACGCATGCCTGACGCATCTGTACGTAGTACCAGCATCCCGCGACCTTCCCTTGGACGAAGCGGGGCAGGCGGAGCGGCGTCGACGCCGTCGTGCTGCCACGGCCGAGCAAGAAAAGTTTGAGGCCGCGCGAGCGAACCTCGATCTGGAGGCCCCGGCGGAGATCAGGAATTTGGCAGGCGAACTCGCTCAGCACTTCACGGCCCTGTTTATGCCTGACTACTGGACTTGGAGTGAACCCCGCAATGCGAGTACGCCGCCGCCGTCCAGCCTGTTGTTGCCACATACGCAGAAGGCAGAGCGAGTTGCGGAGCTTATAAGTGAGATCAAGCGACGATGTCGGGAGTCCCTGACGAGTGACCAGTGAGCCTTGACTAGCGCGCTGCTCTTCCTGGAGGGAAGGGAGATGCGCCTCCCGCAACGCCACCGGTCGTCGCGAGTGATTGCCTGTCGACCTGGGAGCGATCGGTTGCCGCACGGGGTTGGGGCGCAAGGTCGTCAACTGAGACGGGAACTGAGACGGACGACCGAAAGGGCGGCGCCCCCTCCGGGGTGCCGCCCTTTCGTTCTGCCTGGTCAGGCGCTGGAGGCCATGGCGGGAATCGAACCCGCGTAACTCGCTTTGCAGGCGAGTCCCTAAACCACTCGGGCACACGGCCGTCGCCGACTTCGTCCTGGTCGGGCCTGTCGGTGATTTGAAGGTACGGGGGAGCGGGGGCGGGGCTCAAGGGGAGCGGCGGGGCTGCAACGGGACTGCCATGCGGCGTTCATGAATGGGGGGGGCGAACGGCGGGTCTACGACCAAGGTCCGAGGTGGGGTGGGGCTCGGGACAGGGGCCAAAGCGGGGATTGGGGCTTACCTTGGTCGGTATGACCGCTCTTGGGCCCAGCGACGCCGTTGTCGCAGATGAGACGACAGATGACGCGGCCCGAGGCACGGGTGTGCTGGGGCGGTCGTACCGGGCGCTGAGCGTCGGGATCGTGTCCGTGGTGCTGCTGATCGCCTTCGAGGCGACCGCCGTCGGGACGGCGATGCCCGTGGCCGCCCGGGAGCTGGACGGGGTGTCGCTGTACGCGTTCGCCTTCTCCGGGTACTACACGACCAGTCTCTTCGGGATGGTGCTGTCCGGGCAGTGGTCGGACCGGCGGGGGCCGCTCGGGGCGCTGACCACAGGGATCGGGGCCTTCGCCGCGGGGCTCGTCGTCGCCGGGACCGCTCAGGCCATGTGGGTGTTCATCCTGGGGCGGGCCGTGCAGGGGCTCGGCGGCGGGCTGGTCATCGTCGCGCTGTACGTAGTGGTGGGGCGGGCCTATCCGGAGCGGCTGCGGCCCTCGATCATGGCCGCCTTCGCCGCCGGCTGGGTGGTGCCGTCCATCGTCGGGCCGCTGGCCGCCGGCGCGGTGACCGAGCACCTCGGGTGGCGGTGGGTGTTCCTCGGAATCCCGGTGCTCGTGGTCTGTCCGGTGGCGCTCGCCCTGCCCCGGATACGGCGGCGGGCCGGCGGCCCGGTCGCGGAACGGGCGCGGGAGACCTTCGAACGGCGGCGAATCCGGCTCGCGTTCGGTATCTCCGTCGGCGCGGGGCTGCTGCAGTACGCGGCTCAGGACCAGCGGTGGGTCTCCTTGCTGCCGGGGGCCGTCGGGGGTGCGCTGCTCGTCCCCGCCGTACTCGGGCTGCTGCCGCGCGGGACCTACCGCGCGGCCCGCGGGCTGCCGTCGGTGGTGCTGCTGCGCGGGGTCGCGGCCGGTGCGTTCGTCTCCGCCGAGTCCTTCGTGCCGCTGATGCTCGTGACCCAGCGGGGGCTCTCGCCCACCCTCGCCGGGTTCTCGCTGGCGGCGGGCGGGGTGACCTGGGCGCTGGGTTCGTGGGTGCAGGCGAGGCCGCGCGTGGCGCCGTACCGGGAGCGGCTGATGACCCTCGGGATGGTGCTGGTCGCCGCGGCGATCGCCACCGCGCCCAGCGTGCTCGTGCACGGCGTGCCGGTGTGGATCGTCGCCGTCGCCTGGGCCTTCGGCTGCTTCGGGATGGGCCTGGTGATCGCCTCGTCCAGCGTGCTGATGCTGCGGCTCTCCGCCCCGCAGGAGGCCGGCGCCAACTCGGCCGCCCTGCAGATCTCCGACGCCCTGTCGAACGTCGTCCTGCTCGCCGTGGCCGGCGCCGCCTTCGCCTCCCTCGGCGGCGGCAGCATGACGGGGACGGCCGGTTCCGGTTCCCACCCGGTCGCCTTCGCCGTCGTGTTCCTGCCGATGGCCGCCGTCGCGCTCGTCGGGGTGTGGGTGACGACCCGGCTTCGTGACGACCCGGCTTCGTGACGACCCGGCTTCGTGACGACGCGGCTTCGTGACGACGCGGCTTCGTGATCTGTGACGTGAGTCCCACCCGAGGGTGAGGCGGGCTTGTCTGCGCGTTGACCCCCGCGGGGCGCCGGTAGGGTGGCCCGGTTGTCATATCCATACGTAGCCGCCCGACCCCTTACTACGGAGACCGTGACTACCTCCACAGCTTCTGCCTCCTCGTCCTCCCACCACCTCTCGCCGGCCTTCCCCGGCCGGGCGCCCTGGGGTACCGCCAGCAAGCTGCGTGCCTGGCAGCAGGGGGCCATGGAGAAGTACGTCCAGGAGCAGCCGCGTGACTTTCTCGCCGTCGCCACGCCCGGCGCCGGCAAGACGACGTTCGCGCTGACCCTCGCGTCCTGGCTGCTGCACCACCATGTCGTGCAGCAGGTCACCGTCGTCGCCCCCACCGAGCATCTGAAGAAGCAGTGGGCGGAGGCCGCGGCCCGGATAGGGATCAAGCTCGATCCCGAGTACAGCGCCGGACCGCTCAGCCGGGAGTACGACGGGGTCGCCGTCACCTATGCCGGTGTCGGGGTGCGGCCGATGCTGCACCGCAACCGGTCCGAGCAGCGCAAGACGCTCGTCATCCTCGACGAGATCCATCACGCCGGTGACTCCAAGTCCTGGGGCGAGGCCTGCCTGGAGGCGTTCGAGCCGGCGACCCGGCGGCTGGCGCTGACCGGTACGCCCTTCCGGTCCGACACCAACCCCATCCCCTTCGTGACGTACGAGGAGGGGCAGGACGGGATCCGGCGGTCCGCCGCCGACTACACGTACGGGTACGGCAACGCGCTCGCCGACCATGTAGTGCGGCCCGTGATCTTCCTCTCCTACAGCGGCAACATGCGCTGGCGGACGAAAGCCGGTGACGAGATCGCCGCCCGGCTCGGCGAGCCGATGACCAAGGACGCCGTCAGCCAGGCCTGGCGTACCGCGCTCGATCCGCGCGGTGAGTGGATGCCGGCCGTGCTGCGCGCCGCCGACCAGCGGCTCACGGAGGTGCGGAAGGGGATTCCGGACGCCGGGGCCCTGGTCATCGCCTCCGACCAGGAGTCCGCCCGTGCCTACGCCAAGCTCATCCGTGAGATCACGGGGAACAAGGCCACGCTCGTGCTCTCCGACGACACCGGCGCGTCCAAGCGGATCGACGACTTCAGCGCGAGCGACGACCGGTGGATGGTCGCGGTGCGGATGGTGTCCGAGGGCGTCGACGTCCCCCGGCTCGCCGTCGGCGTGTACGCCACCACCATCTCGACTCCGCTCTTCTTCGCCCAGGCCGTCGGCCGTTTCGTACGGTCCCGGCGGCGCGGCGAGACGGCCTCCGTGTTCCTGCCGACCGTCCCGGATCTCCTGACCTTCGCCAACGAGATGGAGGTCGAGCGCGACCACGCCCTCGACAAGCCGAAGAAGGACGGCGAGGAGGACCCGTACGCGGAGTCCGAGAAGGAGATGGAGGAGGCGAACAAGGAGCAGGACGAGGACACCGGCGAGCAGGAGCAGTTCGCCTTCGAGGCGCTGGAGTCCGAGGCCGTCTTCGACCGGGTGCTCTACGACGGCGCCGAGTTCGGCATGCAGGCGCACCCGGGGAGCGAGGAGGAGCAGGACTACCTCGGCATCCCGGGCCTGCTGGAGCCCGACCAGGTGCAGCTGCTGCTGCAGAAGCGGCAGGCCCGGCAGATCGCGCACAGCCGCAAGAAGCCGGACGACGAGGCCGACCTGCTGGAACTGCCCGCGGAACGGCGGCCCGTCGTCTCCCACAAGGAGATGATGGAGCTGCGCAAGCAGCTGAACACCATGGTCAGCGCGTATGTGCACCAGAGCGGCAAGCCGCACGGGGTGATCCACACCGAGCTGCGCCGGGTGTGCGGGGGGCCGCCGAGCGCGGAGGCCACGGCGGGACAGCTCCGGCAGCGGATCGCCAAGGTGCAGGAGTGGGCTACGCGCATGAGGTAGTCGGTGGGCCGCGGTTGAGCGGGGGCTTGTCGCGCCCACGCGGCGGAGCCGCACATCGACATGGCCTCGCGCCCCTGTGGGCGCGTTATCTGAGCGCAAACCGTCACATACCGAAGTAGTCCGTACCCGAGCGTGACCGGATTCTGGACGGAGGCTTCCGCTCAGCGAACCCCCTTCGCTACTGTCCGCCTACGCACACGCCCCGTGGCAGCGCCGCCGCGGAGCGCAGCCGTGAAGCGACAGGGTCCGGAGCCGCCGGGCCGTCCTGCCGATCGGCGGCCTCTGAAGCGCGTCGCTGACGGGACTCGGCGACGCATCCGCCGCGTCGGAGGCTGCCGACCTCACCACTTAAGGAGTGGGCGTCGTGACCGCGGAGACCTCTCAGACGCTCGACCGGGGCCTCAGGGTCCTCAAGCTGCTGGCCGACACGGACCACGGGCTGACCGTCACCGAGCTTTCCAACAAACTGGGCGTGAACCGGACCGTGGTGTACCGGTTGCTTGCCACGCTTGAGCAGCATGCGCTGGTACGGCGCGATCTGGGCGGGCGAGCCCGGGTCGGCCTAGGGGTACTGCGGCTGGGACGGCAGGTGCACCCGCTCGTACGGGAGGCCGCGCTGCCGGCCCTGCGGTCGCTCGCCGAGGACATCGGGGCGACGGCACACCTGACGCTGGTCGACGGGACCGAGGCGCTCGCCGTCGCGGTCGTCGAACCGACCTGGACCGACTATCACGTGGCCTACCGGGCCGGGTTCCGGCACCCGCTGGACCGGGGGGCCGCCGGGAAGGCGATCCTGGCCGCACGGCACTCGCCGAAGGACGACCCCGGGTACACGCTGACCCACGGCGAACTGGAGGCCGGTGCGAGCGGTGCGGCCGCGCCCCTGCTCGGGGTCACCGGGGTCGAGGGGAGCGTCGGGGTCGTGATGCTGGCCGACGCCGTGCCCGAGCGGGTAGGAGCGCGGGTCATGGACGCGGCGCGGGAGGTCGCGGAGGCGTTGCGCTGAGGGGCCGGCGAGGGGCTGGGGCGAGGGGGGCGGGGCGAGGCCGGGGCGATGGCCTGAAGTGGTTGCCACGTTGCCGCGTTAGATTGACTCCGTGCTCTCACGTCTCACGCGTCTCCAGGCCGTCGCCGTCTGTGCGGTTCCCGTCGTGGCTCTGATCGGTACGGCCGTCTTCGCGCCGTTGCCGTTCTCGGTGGCCCAGCCCGGGATGACGGCGAACGTGCTCGGCGACAACCAGGGCACCCCGGTGATCACCATCTCCGGGGCGCCCACCCGGACGACCGGCGGGCAGCTGCGGATGACGACGATCGAGGCGACCGGGCCGGACACCCGGGTCTCGCTGGGCGACGTCCTCGGCAACTGGTTCCGCACGGACCGGGCGGTGATGCCGCGCGACTCGGTGTATCCGAGCGGCGACAACGTCAAGGAGATCGAGCAGCACAACACCGAGCAGATGGAGCAGTCGCAGGACGCGGCGGCGCAGGCCGCGCTGAAGTACCTGAATCTCGGCGCCGACGAGGTCAAGGTGACCTTGAAACTGGCGGACGTGGGCGGTCCGAGTGCGGGGTTGCTGTTCTCGCTCGGGATCGTCGACAAGCTGGACGGGAACGGCAGCGGGGGCGACCTCACCGGAGGGAAGAACATCGCCGGTACGGGGACCATCAGTGCCGACGGCACGGTGGGGGCCGTGGGCGGGGTGGCGCTGAAGACGCAGGCCGCGCGGCGGGACGGGGCGACCGTCTTTCTTGTGCCGAAGGACGAGTGCGCGGATGCGAAGGCCGAGCTGCCGAAGGGGTTGCGGTTGGTGCCGGTGACCAGTCTCAAGGGGGCTGTGTCCGGCTTGGTCGCGTTGGAGAAGGGGACGAAGGTCCCCAGCTGTTGAGTTGTGGGCGCGGCGCGTGGGGGCTGGTCGCGCCCGCGCGGCGGAGCCGCATATTGATACAGCCCCGCGCCCCCGAAGGCGCGCTGAGCGTGCCGCGTGCCGAGAAGTCCCGTGCCCCTTCAGGGAGTTGCCGGCACCGGAGTCGCAAGGCGCAGGCCGACCTCGACCAACGCCCAGCCGAGCCGCGTGCGGATTTCCTTCTCGGGCTTGGCCTCCTTCGCCAGACGGTACGCCTGCGCCTGCGTGTGCAGTTCCGTCATCCGGTACTGGGCGAGCTGGGTCTGGGTGTGCATGTCGGGCCTCTCAGTCCGTCTCGATGGGGAAGAGGTGCGTGTGGATGCGTACTTGCTCCGACTGCGGGGTGTCCTGGTCGGGGACCCGGTCCCGGTAGCCGTCGATCAGGTCGTGCATCCTGCCGATCAGTTCGACGGCGAGATCCGGTGTGAGCCGCAGGCTCATGTCGCTCATGTCGGTGGCACGGGCCCAGGCCTGTGACCACTGGTCGCGGGTGCCGAGCCAGGCGGACAGCTCGCGGGCATGACGTGCGGCGCCCTCCTGGAGGAACACCTCCGTCAGCCCCCGCACCTCGGGACTCGCGTCCTCGAAGTCGGCGCTGTCGAAGCGGAGGCCCTGGTCCACCGCCTGCCACCACCGCTCCCGGCCCTTGCCGCGCTCGGGGGCGTCCTCGACGAAGCCGTGTTCGGCGAGCTGGCGCAGGTGGTAGCTGGTCGCGCCGCTGGACTCGCCCAGCCGCTCGGCCAGTTGGGACGCGGTGGCGGGACCGTGCTGTCGTAGCGCGTCCAGCAGCTGCATCCGCAGTGGGTGGGCGAGTCCGCGCAGTGAACGCGCGTCCAGCCGACGCTGTTTCCGGTCCTCGTGCTCCGTCATGCGTACAAAGATAGCGATGCAAAGGATGCTTTGCAACGACTCTTTTGCATCGAGTCCTTTGGAACTCCCGGGCCGGCCGTGCTACTTGACGAACCCCTCCGCCTTCATCCAGTCCAGTGCCACCTGGTGCGGGTCCTCCCCGGCCACGTCCACCTTCGCGTTCAGCGTCTGGGCCACCGTGTTGTCCAGCCTCGCCGTCACCGGGTCCAGGACCGTCGCGATCGCCGGCCACTTCTTCAGGGCCTTGGTGTTGATCACGGGCGCCGCGTTGTAGTTGGGGAAGAACTTCCTGTCGTCCCGCATCACCACCAGGTTCATGGACCTGATGCGGCCGTCGGTCGTGAAGACCTCGCCGTAGGTGCAACTGCCCTTCTCCACCTGGGTGTAGATGATCCCGGTGTCCATCTGCGTGATGTTCCTGGCCGGCACGCTCATGCCGTACGCCTTCTCCATGCCGGGCAGGCCGTCGGCGCGGTTGGCGAACTCGCCCTCCACGCACAGGGTCACCGCGCCCGGGTCCGACTTCGCCAGCGCGGCCACGTCCGACAGGGTCCTCGTGCCGTACTTCTTGAAGTTGGCCTGGTTCATGGCCAGTGCGTAGGTGTTGTTGAGCCGGGAGGGCGGAAGCCAGGTCAGGCCGTTGCGCAGGTCGGCGTCGTGGACCGCCTGCCACTGCCGCTGCGGGTCGGGGATGGGGTGGCTGTTGCCCAGGTAGGTGATCCACGCCGTGCCGGTGTACTCGTACATCCCGTCGGCCTCCCCGGACCTGACCGCCTCGCGGGCACCGATCGAGCCCTGGATGCCGGTGCGGTCGAGGACCTCCGCGCCCGCCGCCTCGAAGGCGATCCCCATGATCGCGCCGAGGATCAGCTGTTCCGTGAACTCCTTCGAGGTGACCGTGAGGTGGGCGCCCTTGAGGGGCTCACCGGCTCCGATCGAGCCCGGTGTCACGTCGTCGACCATGGGGGAGCCGCTCGTCAGACCGCAGCCGGCGGCCGGCAGCAGGGCCAGCAGCAGCACCGGCGGCAGCGCAAGCGGTACGCGGAGCCTTCTCACCGGCCCACCTCCAGGCCCCGCGGCCGGAGCAGGATCTCCGCCAGCGAGGCCAGCCAGTCCACCAGCAGGGCCAGGGCCACCGTGAGCACCGAGCCGAGGACCAGGACCGGCATGCGCTGGTTCGTGATGCCGGTGGTGATCAGGACGCCCAGGCCGCCGCCTCCGCCGAAGGTGGCCAGCGTCGCCGTACCGACGTTGAGGACCAGGGCCGTACGGACGCCCGCGAGGATCAGCGGGACGGCCAGCGGCAGCTCCACCTTCCGCAGCACGCCCAGCGGGGACATGCCGATGCCGCGCGCCGCCTCCAGGAGGGTGGGGTCGTTCGCCTTCAGGCCCGCGATGGTGTTGGAGAGGACCGGCAGGATCGCGTAGATGATGATGCCGATCAGGGCCGCCTTCTCGCCGACGCCCAGCCAGATGACCAGGAGGGCCAGCAGGCCGATCGCCGGGGTCGCCTGGCCCATGTTGGCGAAGGCCATCGCCACCGGGGTGGCCTTCCGGAAGGCCCTGCGGGTCAGCAGGATGCCCAGCGGGATCGCGATGATCAGCACGAAGAACGTGGAGATCGCGGTCAGTCTCACCTGCTGCCACAGACATGTGGAGACCTGGCCGTGGGAGAGGGCGTTCGCGGAGATCGTGTCCAGGTGGGCCTGCTGGAACCACAGCCAGGTGGCCAGCAGCAGCGCCACCAGGAACGCCGGCAGGAACGTCAGCTTCCGCCAGGTGATACGGCGGGCCGGCGGGCCCTGCCGCGGCGGCGGGGCCTCCTGTTCCGCCTCGCCCTCGTCGCGGAAGGCGAGGCCCTTGACCTCGTGCTCGCCCTCCGGGCGGGCGTCGGGGGACGTGCTCACGCCTTCTGCTCCCCTCCCTCGCCCTCCTGTTCGGCATGGGTCTGGGCGGCCCGGGCCTCCTCGAGTTCGTGCTGGGCCTCCATCGCCTCCAGGCGGTCGGCCTCCAGAAGCTCGTGCACCGAGTTCATCAGCGTCTCCATGTCGACCACCCCGATGAACTGGCCGCGCCGCCCGGTCACCGCGACCCGGCCCGCGTTGTCGGTCAGCACCGCCTCCAGCGCGTCGCGCAGGGTCGCGTCCCGGGTCACCGTGTCGTGCACCAGCGTGCCGGCGCGGGCCAGCGAGCCCCTGGCCCGCATCAGGTCGCCGCGCCGGAGCCATTTGTAGGGGCGGTCGTGCTTGTCGAGCAGCAGGATCTCGTTCGTACCGCTGCCGCGCAGCTTGTTGAAGATCTCCTGGAGCGGGGTGTCCAGGGTGACCGTCGGATAGTCCCCCATCTCGACGTCCCGGACCCGGGTGAGGTTCAGCCGCTTCAGGGCCGCGCCCGCGCCGACGAAACCGGAGACGAAGTCGTCCGCGGGGTTGGTGAGGATCGCCTCCGGGGTGTCGAACTGGGCGATGTGCGAGCGCTCGCGGAGTACGGCGATCCGGTCGCCGATCTTGATCGCCTCGTCGAAGTCGTGGGTGACGAAGACGATCGTCTTGTGCAGTTCGCGCTGGAGCCTGATCAGCTCGTCCTGGAGATGGTCACGGGTGATCGGGTCCACGGCGCCGAACGGCTCGTCCATCAGCAGCACCGGCGGATCGGCGGCCAGTGCCCGGGCGACGCCCACCCGCTGCTGCTGGCCGCCGGAGAGCCGGCGCGGATAGCGGCCGTGGAACTCGCCGGGGTCCAGGCCGACCAGGTCGAGCAGCTCCTCGACGCGGGCGCGGATCCGGGCCTTCGGCCAGCGGAGCATCTTCGGGACCAGGGCGATGTTCTGGGCGACCGTCATGTGCGGGAACAGCCCGGCGGACTGGATGGCGTAGCCGACCTTGCGGCGCAGCTTCACCGCGTCGATGCCGGTGACGTCCTCGCCGCCGATCCGGATCCGGCCGCCGGTCGGCTCGATCAGCCGGTTGATCATCTTCAGGGTGGTCGACTTGCCGCAGCCGGACGGGCCGACGAAGATCACCGTCTCGCCCGCCCTGATCTCCATGTTCACGTTGTCCACGGCCGGCTGGGGGCTGCCCGGGTAGCGCTTGGTCAGGTTCTCCAGCTCGATCGAGGCCCCATGGGATTCAGTCACGGATCCCCCTCGGAATGGTCAACCGCCCGATCAGGACGTACGCCGCGTCGAACAGCAGCGCGAGGATGATGATCCCGACGGTGCCCGCGAGCACCTGGTTCAGCGCGTTCTTGCTGCCCAAGGAGGCCAGTCCGCGGAAGATCTCGTTGCCGAGGCCGGGACCGGAGGCGTACGCGGCGATCGCGGCGATGCCCATCAGCATCTGTGTGGAGACCCGGATGCCGGTCAGGATCGGCGGCCAGGCCAGCGGCAGCTCCACCCGCAGCAGCCGTGTCAGCCGGGACATGCCGATGCCCCGGGCCGCGTCCACCAGCATCGGGTCGACCCCGCGCAGGCCCACGATCGAGTTCCGCACGATCGGCAGCAGCCCGTACAGCGTCAGGGAGATCACCGTCGGCGGGACGCCGAGGCCCACGACCGGGATCAGCAGACCGATCATGGCGAGGGAGGGGACGGTGAGGATGGTGGCGGTCGCGGTGGTGGCGAGGTTGCCGGCCCACTCGCTGCGGTAGGTGACGAGACCGATCAGCACGCCGATGAGGGTCGCCGCGACCATGCACTGGAAGACCGCGCTGGCATGCTGGTAGGCGTCGGTGAGCAGGGTCTGGTGCCGGTTGCCCAGGTACTCCCAGAAGCTCACGCGCGCTCACCTTCGAACTCCGAGCCGGTCAGGCCGTCCCCTCGCTGTCCGCCGCGGCCTGTTCCACCAGCGGGATGATCCGCAGCGGAACGGGGTTCTCCATGACGATCGCCGTGGAGGCCCGGACAATGCCATCAAAACCGACGACCCGGTCGATCACCCGCTGGAGATCGGCGTTGGAGCGGGCCACCAGCCGGCACAGCATGTCGCCGGTGCCGGTGGTGGTGAGCAGCTCCAGCACCTCCGGCACGGTCGCCAAGTGCGCCCGCACGTCCGGGCCTTGACCCTGCCGGATCTGCAGCGTGGCGAACGCGGTGACCGGGTAGCCGAGGGCCGCCGGGTCCACCTGCGGGCCGAATCCCTGGATCACTCCATTCGACTGAAGCCGGTCGAGCCGGGCCTGCACGGTCCCGCGCGCCACCCCCAGCCGACGGGACATCTCCAGCACGCCGATCCGCGGTTCCCGGGCCAGCAGCACCAGGATCCGCCCGTCCAGATGATCGATCGCCATGCCCGCCTCCGGATGGTCATCCTGCACAGAAAGTCCGCTGCTACGGCCGTACCGCTGAACATATTGCCCAGTGAATACGGGAACTATTGCGCACCTTGTGGGCCAGGGTCACCCTTCGACCATGACGCAGACCACACAGCACGCTCCCGACGCGACCACCCGGCAGGACGACCCCTTCCCGGTCAAGGGAATGGACGCGGTCGTCTTCGCCGTCGGCAACGCCAAGCAGGCCGCGCACTACTACTCCAGCGCCTTCGGCATGCGGCTGGTCGCGTACTCCGGACCGGAGCACGGCAGCCGGGAGACCGCGAGCTACGTCCTGGAGAACGGCTCGGCGCGGTTCGTCCTCACCTCCGTCGTCAGGCCGGAGACCGAGTGGGGCACGTTCCTGTCCCGGCACGTCGCCGACCACGGTGACGGGGTCGTCGACCTGGCCATCGAGGTCCCGGACGCGCGGGCCGCGTACGCGTACGCCGTCGAGCACGGCGCCCGGTCGGTGGCCGAGCCGTACGAGCTGAAGGACGAGCACGGGACGGTGGTGCTCGCCGCGATCGCCACGTACGGCGAGACCCGCCACACCCTGGTCGAGCGCACCGGGTACGACGGCCCGTACCTGCCGGGGTTCGTCGCCGCGTCCCCGATCGTCGAACCGCCCGCCCGCCGCACCTTCCAGGCCGTCGACCACTGCGTCGGCAACGTCGAACTCGGCCGGATGAACGAGTGGGTCGCCTTCTACAACCGGGTCATGGGCTTCACGAACATGAAGGAGTTCGTGGGCGACGACATCGCCACCGAGTACAGCGCGCTGATGTCCAAGGTCGTCGCCGACGGCACCCTCAAGGTCAAGTTCCCGATCAACGAGCCGGCCGTCGCCAAGAAGAAGTCCCAGATCGACGAGTACCTGGAGTTCTACGGCGGGGCGGGCGTCCAGCACATCGCGCTCAACAGCAACGACATCGTCGAGACCGTACGGACCATGCGCGCGGCCGGCGTCGAGTTCCTCGACACCCCCGACTCCTACTACGACACCCTCGGCGAGTGGGTCGGCGACACCCGGGTGCCGGTCGACACCCTGCGCGAGCTGAAGATCCTCGCCGACCGGGACGAGGACGGCTACCTGCTGCAGATCTTCACCAAGCCGGTCCAGGACCGTCCGACCATCTTCTTCGAGATCATCGAACGCCACGGCTCCATGGGCTTCGGCAAGGGCAACTTCAAGGCCCTCTTCGAAGCGATCGAGCGCGAGCAGGAGCGCCGCGGCAACCTGTGAACCGGGGGCCGGGGGCCCGGTGGGCCGTTGGGCGAGCCGCCCTGGCCGGGGCCGACCCGGCACCGCCGGGATCCGCCGCCGTGGCTGATCGCCGCCGTGGCTGATCGCCGCCGTGGCGGAAAGAAACTGACCTCGGTCAGACTTCTCTCCGCCGCGACGGCGCCCGGCCACGACGGCGGTCTCCGGCGGTGCCCGGCTGCCCGTGGGTCACTGTGGGGCCTCTTCGTTCGGTGGCTGGTCGCCCAGGGTGGTCAGGGTGGCTCGGGCCAGCGGGGCCTGCAGCGGGGAGAAGTAGGGGTTGATGCGCAGGGCGTCCTGGAGGTGGCGACGGGCGGACGCGTCCAGGTCCAGGTCGCGTTCGATCATGCCCCGGTGGAAGGCGTACGACGCGCTGCGGACCCCGCCGCCCTTCGTCGAGTCCGTCGCGATCGAGGCGTAGCCCAGCGCCTCCTTGTCGTCGCCGGCCCGGTGCAGCGCCCACCCGAGCGCGTCCGCGACCTCGACGCCGGGCTGCTGCTCCCACTCGGCCGTCAGCCGCTGCACCGCCTCCTCGACATCCCCGTGGTCCGCCTCGTACTGCCCGATCAGCAGCTCGTCGTCGACCCCGGCGTCCACCTCCCGCCGCACCTGCGTCTGCAACAGCGCGTACTGCGTCTCCGCCTGCTGCCCCATCCCCAGCGACTCGTACAACTCGGCCAGCTCCAGGGTGATCCGCGGAGCCGGCCGGTGCGCAAGCGCCCGCTGGTACGCGCTCAGCGCCTCCTGCGTGCGGCCCAGCGCGGCCAGCGCCCGCCCCTGCCCGGCCCGCGCCGCCGACTGGTCGGGGTCCAGGCGCACGGCCGCCGTGAAGTGCCGTAGCGCGTCGTCCCTGTCTCCCCGCTCCCAGGCCAGCTGCCCGGCCTGGGTCAGGTACGCGGCCTGCTCGGCCGGCGTCCCCGCGGCCGCCGCCGCGTCCGTCACCTGCGCCACCGCGTCCTCCCGCCAGCCCCGGTCCCGGTACACGGCCGAAGCCCGTGCCATCACGGCCGGCTTCACGGCCGCCCCGACCTTCAGCGCCATCAGCTTGTCGAGTGCGGACCGGGCCGCCTTGTAGTCGCCGAGCCCGTCGTAGGCGTCGATCAGCGCCGGATACGTCGACCACCGCTTCGGCGCCGCCTTCAGCGCCTCCTCGCCGAACTGCTTGGCCGTCGCGAAGTCCCGGCGCGCGTTCGCCAGCGCGGCGAGACCGGCCAGCGCGTCGGTGTTGCCCTTGCCGGCCACCTGGAGGGAGGTCCGCAGCGCCCGCTCGGCCCGCGGATAGTCGGCGGTGTCGGCGGTCCGGCGCGCCCGCTCCACGTACGCGGCCCCGAGCACCGCCCAGGCCCGCGCGTCCTTCGGCTGCGCCCGCACCCGGCTCTCGCGCGCGCCGATGAGCGTGGTGAGGTCGGGCAGCGCGGCGGGCAGGCCGTCGAGGACGGCCGTCTGCGTCGCCGCCTGGGCCGCGGCCCGCGCCCTCGCCTGGGCCCGGGGCCCGGCCGCCGGGGGCGGCGCGGCGGCGTGGCGCGGCTCCGGCTCGTGCGGCCAGAGCGTCAGCGCCGCGCCGGCCGCCGCCCCGCCCGCCAGCGCGACGACCAGAAGCCGCCGCAGCACCCGGCGACGGCGGCGCGGTGGCCCCGACTCCGTGAGCAACGAGGTGGTGGGCCCTGACGGTCGGTTATCGAGCGCGCACATGCCGCATACTGTGCGTCAATAGGACGACCGTGCCCGGGCGGCCCAAGGAGGGCACCTGTGGGGTTCACACCGATGGCCCCGGGTGCGACGCTGTGATCATGAGCCGTATCGAAGCGCCTCGGGACGAGACCACCGGCAACCTCACCGACCGGCTCCTGGCGGGCCTGCCGGCCGACGCGGTTCTCGTGGACCCCGATGTGACCACCTCCTACGCCAACGACATGGCGAGCTTCTGCCCGGCCGGCGCCCCGGCCGTCGTCGTACTGCCGCGCACGGTCGAGCAGGTCCAGCACGTCCTGCGGGTCGCCACCGAGCTGCGTGTCCCGGTCGTTCCGCAGGGCGCCCGCACCGGCCTGTCCGGCGGCGCCAACGCCACCGACGGCTGCATCGTGCTGTCCCTGACCAAGATGGACCGCATCCTGGAGATCTCGCCGGTCGACCGCATCGCCGTCGTCGAGCCGGGTGTCATCAACGCCACCCTCTCCCGCGCGGTCGAGGAACACGGCCTCTCCTACCCGCCGGACCCCTCCAGCTGGGAGATGTGCACGATCGGCGGCAACATCGGCACGGCGTCGGGCGGGCTGTGCTGTGTGAAGTACGGGGTGACCGCCGAGTACGTGCTCGGCCTGGACGTCGTCCTCGCCGACGGGCGGCTGCTGTCCACCGGCCGGCGTACCGCGAAGGGGGTCGCCGGGTACGACCTGACCCGGCTGTTCGTGGGTTCCGAGGGCTCGCTCGGTGTCGTCGTACGGGCCGTCCTGGCACTGAAGCCCAAGCCGCCGCAGCAGCTGGTGCTGGCCGCCGAGTTCGGCTCCGCGGCCGCCGCCTGCGACGCGGTGTGCCGGATCATGGCGGCCGGGCACGTACCGTCCCTCCTCGAACTGATGGACCGTACGACCGTGAAGGCCGTCAACGCACTCACCCGCATGGGCCTGCCGGAGTCGACGGAGGCGCTGCTCCTGGCCGCCTTCGACACCCCGGACCCGGCCGCCGACCTCGCCGCGCTCGGCGCGCTGTGCGAGGAGGCGGGCGCCACCCAGGTGGTCCCGGCCGAGGACGCCGCCGAGTCCGAACTCCTCCTCCAGGCCCGCCGGTCCTCGCTGGTCGCCCTGGAGGCCGTCAAGGGCACCACGATGATCGACGACGTGTGCGTGCCCCGCTCCCGGCTCGGCGACCTGATCGAAGGGGTCGAGCGCATCGCGGAGAAGCACGGGCTGACCATCGGGGTGGTCGCCCACGCCGGCGACGGCAACACGCATCCCACGGTCTGCTTCGACGCGCAGGACCCCGACGAGTGCCGCCGCGCCCACGAGTCCTTCGACGAGATCATGGCCCTCGGACTGGAGCTCGGCGGCACCATCACCGGCGAACACGGCGTCGGCGTCCTGAAGAAGGAGTGGCTGGCCCGGGAGATCGGGCCGGTGGGCGTGGAGCTGCAGCGGGCCGTGAAGGACGCCTTCGACCCGCTGGGCATCCTCAACCCCGGCAAGCTGTTCTGACCCCACACGGTCCATACGGTCCATACGCCCCGTACGCCCCGTCCGTCGGGGACCTCACTGGGCGAGCAGCTGGTCGAGCGCGCCGTCGATCCCCAGCCGGCCGCCCTCGGTCCCCGGGGGCACCACCCGCAGGGTCCGCTCCAGCCAGGCGGACACCTGGGCGGTCGGCGCCTCCAGGAGGGCGTCTCCGTCGGGTGAACTCAGCGCCATCAGCACGACGCTGCGGCCCTCCACCTTCGTCGGCCACACCCGCACGTCCCCGTGCCCGCACGGCCGGAACACCCCCTCCACCAGCAGGTCGCGGGCGAAGGTCCAGTGGACCGGGGACGCCGAGTTGATGTGGAAGCCGACGTGGACGGCGTAGGGGTCGTCGGAGCGGTAGTTGAGCCGGGCCGCGACCGGGATGCTCCGCTCGGGGGACAGGATGAGCCGCAGCTCCAGTTCGCGCTCCACCACGGTGTGCTGCATGACGTTCGGTTCCTCTCGCTCGGTCGTACGGGCGCCTGTGGCCGGGCCCGTACGAGTGGAGAGGGCGTGGGGCCGTGAGCATTACGCGGGTTCGGGAAATTTTTTCCGCCGGGTCGCAGGGGGCGCACAGGATGCCCGGAAAGGGGCGGGTCCTGCGGGACTGGCGGTGGTGGGCACGCGCGTCTGATAGATGTGGAGCCTCCCACACGACCCCCGAGCAGATACGGGATGACGGACATGACCGCCCCTACCCCGGCACCCGGTGACGAACGGCCCCGCGAGGGCTACTACCCGGACCCGTCCATCCCCGGCTACGTCCGTTACTGGAACGGCGCCGCGTGGGTGCCGGGCACCAGCCGCCCGGCTCCGTCCGGTGGCGAACCGCTCGCCCCGCCGCCCGGTTCCCACCCCGCGACCCCCGTGGTGGAGGAGACCGGCCCGCACTTCTTCGACGAGGACCCGCAGCAGGCTGGATCCGGCTGGGCGGCCGAGGGGAGTGCCTGGGGCACCGACCCCCGGGCGGCGGCGGGTTCGCCGCCCCAGCCGGACGGCCGGTCGGCCCACACGGACGGCTCGGCGACGATCCCGCCGGCGGACCAGGGGGACGTCGACTCCGGCGGCACGTTCATCTTCCGCAGGCCGACGCTGGGCCCCGCGGGCACCCCGCCGGCCGCCCGGCCTCCCATGGACGACGGCACGATGACCTTCCGCCCGATCCGCGCCGAGAACCCCCCGAACACGGGGGCGGCGACGGCCGGTACGGGTTCCGGCGGGGCCGGATCCGGTGGTCAGGGTTCCGGTGCGGCGGCTTCGGGCGGGTTCGGTGCACCGGGGTCCGGTGGTCCGGGCGCGGCCGGGGCCTCCGGGTCCGGTGGCTACGGCGCTCAGGGCCCCGCCGGCGCGCCCGGTGCGCCCGGTGCGGGCGGGTTCGGTGCGCAGGGCCCGGTCGGCGCTCCCGGTGGCGCCCGCCCCGGCTTCGGCGCCGGAAAGGCCGCCGCGGAACGCGCCGCCGCGGCCCCGGCGCCCGCCGCTCCCCAGGTCGTCGCTCCCGCCGTACCCGGGCAGTCCGCCGGGTCGCAGGCCGCCGCCCCCATGGCCGCGGGGCCCGGCGGGGGGCAGTCGTCCTGGGCGCAGCAGGTGCATCAGCTCGCGGGTGATCAGCAGGCCGCGCCCTGGAAGCCGCCGGTGGAGGACGTCTTCCAGGCGGCCGCCCGGCGGCAGGCGTCGGCCCGCCCCGCCGGACTCGGCAAGCGGTTCGCCGCGCGGCTCGTCGACAGCCTGGTCGTCGGCATGGTGACCGCCGCGGCCGCCGTACCGTTCGGCACCCAGGCGGCCGACCACGTGCGGGACAAGATCGACGCGGCCAAGCTCTCCGGCCGTACCGAGACCGTCTGGCTGCTCGACGGCACGACCGGCCTCTACCTCGGCATCGTGCTCGCCGTCCTGCTCGTCGTCGGCGTCCTCTACGAGGTGCTGCCCACCGCCAAGTGGGGCCGCACGCTCGGCAAGAAGCTGTTCGGCCTGGAGGTACGGGACATCGAGGGCCACGAGCCCCCGGCGTTCGGCGCCGCGCTGCGCCGCTGGCTGGTGTACACGGTGCCCGGTCTGCTCGGCATCGGGATCGTCGGCGTCGCCTGGTGCCTGTTCGACCGGCCCTGGCACCAGTGCTGGCACGACAAGGCGGCGCACACCTTCGTCGCCGGCTGACGGGGCGTCGTACCCCGTACGGCCCCGCGCCGGATGCGGACCGGGTGGCTTCGCGGTCCACTCGGGCCATGAGCACCGAACCGCCCCCGGGCTCCGGACAGCCGCCGGAGGACGACCCGTTCAAGAAGCAGCCGCCGTCCGGTGAGCCGGGCGCGGGCCAGGGGCCGGGCTCGCCGTACGACACCCCGTACGGCGGCGCGCAGCCCCCGCCGCCCTCCTACGGCGGTGGTCCCTACGGAGCGGGCGGTGGCGGTCCCTACAACGGCGGCGGCGGTCCCTTCGGCGCAGGCGGCGGCCATCCCGCCGATCCGCTCGCCGGGATGCCGCCGCTCGCCGACAGCGGCAGACGCACCCTCGCCCGGATCGTCGACATGGTCCTGGTGCTCATCGTGGTCTGGCTGCTCACCTGGGCCTTCGGGGTGCGCGAGTACCAGGTGAACGGCGACAAGATGGAGGTCGGCAAGTCCTTCGCGCAGTCGCTGGTCGCCGCCGTCCTGTTCGTCGGGTACGACACCCTGATGACCGTCAGGGGCGGGCAGACCCTCGGCAAGAAGTGGCTCGGCATGCGGGTCGCCGACCTGGCCGACGGCGCCACGCCCTCCGCCCAGACCTCGCTGGTGCGGGCCCTGGTGCTGTGGCTGCCGTTCGCCTTCTGCTGCGCCTGTGTGTGGACGGTCATCTGCGGCGGCTGGAGCTTCTTCGACAAGCCGTACAAACAGGGACTGCACGACAAGGCCGCGAAGACGGTCGTGGTCAGTACGAGGAACTGACACCGGGAGGGGCGGGGGGCGCACAAGCAGTCGGCGGGTCCGTCAGTCTCACGGATCCGCCGACTTCACTTGCTTCTCGGGTGTACGTGCGTCAGGGCGCGGTGGGCTCCCGGACGGACTCGACCGTGGCGGCGGCCACGGTCTCCCGGTGCAGGGGCACCCGCACCTGGGGCGCCGCGATCGGGGCGGGCTCGGACCGGGCGACCGTGCGCGGCCGGGGGAGTGGCACCGTCATGGCGACCAGCAGTCCCAGACCGAGCGCCGCGAGCGCGATGACCGCGATCCCGATGCCCGAACTCGTCTGTGACAGCAGCAGCATGGCGAGCGTCGAGCAGATCACGGTGCACGAACCGTAGACGAGCTGTGCCGGGGTCGGACGAGGCATGGCAATCGTGTCCTCGGAAGATGTGGGGGTGAGACGGGGAGCCGGCCTTGCTTTCCACCGGCTTCCGGACGTTCCACCGTTCGACTCTATTCGCGTGCATGCCCGAGAGGAACGGCCGGTAAGCGTGACCTAACCCACGGTACCGGTGCACAGGGGGCGCACGGTCGCATGGCATACGGCAACCGGAGGCATATGCGCGCCGGTCGACCGAGGCCCGTCAGGGGTCAACCCCTACCACGGTGTCCGTAAAGCGAACTTCCTCTCCGCATAGTGCAGTTGAACTGTCCAAGTCAAGGTCTGTCTTTTCTCGTAAACCAGTAGTCAAATGACGTCACTTGAATCGACGCGTTGAACGTGCGCGCACGGATACCTCCATGAATCCGGACCCCCCTTCCGTGCGCGCGGGCGCGGGGGAGGACCTCAAGTGACCAGCAGATCTTGGACGTTGAGAGCGCTCGCCATCGGGGTGACACTCGCGACGGCATCCGCGGGCTTCACCACCTTCGCGGTCGCCCAGGCGGCGACGAAGCCGGCGAGCTCCACCGTCGACCGGAAGGATCCGTCGACGAAGCAGGACGAGCACAACCTCGACGGCCCCCTGAGCAAGACCCAGGAAGCTCAGCGGCAGGAGGCGCTCGACCAGGTCATAGCCGGCAAGGCCCAGGTCAAGGACCGGGACGGCTCGAAGGTCGTTCAGCTCAAGGGCAAGAAGGGCGACAGCAAGTACGTCGAGCTCGGTCGGGAGAAGACCGACAAGATCTTCACGATCCTGGTGGAGTTCGGCGACCAGAGCGACCCCCGCTACGGCGGCACGGTCGGCCCGCTGCACAACCAGATAGCCGAGCCGGACCGCACCAAGGACAACTCCACGGCCTGGCAGGCGGACTACAACCAGGCCCACTTCCAGGACCTCTACTTCGGCACCGGCAAGAAGACCGAGTCGCTGAAGAAGTACTACGAGAAGCAGTCCTCGGGCCGCTACTCGGTCGACGGCGAGGTCACCGACTGGGTCAAGGTCCCCTACAACGAGGCCCGTTACGGCAACAACGCCTGCGGCTCCACCACCTGCTCCACCGTCTGGAACCTGGTCCGCGACGGACTGACGTCCTGGGTCGCCGGCCAGAAGGCGGCCGGCGAGTCCGACGCCGCCATCAAGGCCGACCTCGCCCAGTACGACCAGTGGGACCGCTACGACTACGACGGCGACGGCAACTTCAACGAGCCCGACGGCTACGTCGACCACTTCCAGATCGTGCACGCCGGCGAGGACGAGTCCGCGGGCGGCGGCGCCCAGGGCACCGACGCCATCTGGGCGCACCGCTGGTACGCCTTCGGCACCGACGCCGGCGCCACCGGTCCCGCGGGCAACAAGCTCGGCGGCACCCAGGTCGGCGACACCGGCATCTGGGTCGGCGACTACACCATGCAGCCGGAGAACGGCGGACTCGGCGTCTACGCCCACGAGTACGGCCACGACCTGGGCCTGCCCGACGAGTACGACACCAACGGCGGCGAGAACTCCACCGGCTTCTGGACCCTGATGTCCTCCGGCTCCTGGCTGGGCACCGGCAAGGAGGCCATCGGCGACCTGCCCGGCGACATGAACGCCTGGGACAAGCTGCAGCTCGGCTGGCTCAACTACGACGTGGCCAAGGCCGGCACGAAGTCCTCGCACAAGCTGGGCGTCGCCGAGTACAACACCAAGAACAAGCAGGCCCTGGTGGTCTCGCTGCCCGACAAGGCGGTCACCACCACCGTCGTCGCCCCGGCCCAGGGTGTGACCCAGTGGTGGAGCGGCAGCGGCGACAACCTCAAGAACACGCTGACCCGTGAGGTCGACCTGACCGGCAAGTCGTCGGCGGCACTGAGCCTGGACGGCTGGTACGACATCGAGTCGGGCTACGACTACCTCTACGCCGAGGTGTCCACCGACGGCGGTGCCAACTGGACCGCCCTGGACGGCACGGCGGGCGGCCAGGCCATCCCGCGCGACGGCAGCGACAAGCCGGCGCTCACCGGTTCGGTCGACGCGTACACCAAGCTGTCGTACCCGCTGGACGCCTACGCGGGCCAGAAGATCCAGCTGCGCTTCCGCTACCAGACCGACGGCGGGGTCGCCCTGAAGGGCTTCGCGGCCGACGAGATCACGGTGACCGCGGACGGCTCGGCCCTCTTCTCCGACAACGCGGAGTCGGCGGACCCGGCTTGGACCGCGTCCGGCTTCTCCCGCATCGGCGCGTCCTTCACCAAGGACTACGCGCAGTACTACATCGCGGAGAACCGCCAGTACGTGTCGTACGACAAGACCCTCAAGACCGGTCCGTACAACTTCGGCTTCTCGACGACCCGTCCGGACTGGGTGGAGCACTACCCGTACCAGAACGGCCTGTTGATCTGGAAGTGGGACACCTCCGAGGCGGACAACAACACCGGTGACCACCCGGGCACCGGCCTGATCCTGCCGATCGACTCGCACCCGACGGCGCTGAAGTGGTCCAACGGCACGCTGATGCGCAACCGCGTGCAGGCCTACGACTCGCCGTTCAGCCTCTACGCGAGCGACGGGATCACGCTCCACAACGCGGACGTGGCGACCAAGCTCAGGCAGTCGTCCGGGGTGTCGGTCTTCAACGACCACAAGAGCACCTACTACGACGCCTCGAACCCGGCCGGCGGTGTCAAGATCACTGACACCAACACGAAGATCAACATTGTCACGGAGGCCCGAGACGGCTCGACGATCTCCCTCCAGGTCGGCCCTGCGGTGAAGTAGCTCGCATCTTCGCAGGTCAGAGACGTATCGGCGGCGACCCCCTGGCGGGTCGCCGCCGATCGTGTTTAGGTGCGTCCTGTGGCTTTCTTATTGACACCGACTCGTACGGGGGTATGACCGCATGGCCGCAGGAGGGTTCTGCAAGCTGCCGAACGGCAGCGTGGTGGTGGCACTGAACCTGCCCAGCCCCGCCCCTGCCGGGGGCACCGCCGGGGTGCGGGTACTGGTCCTCGCCCAGAACCGCGCCCGTGCCCTGACCAGGCTCCGCAACCTGGGCATGCGAGCGGTCTACCTGCGGGGCAACGCCGCCCCGCCGACCCCGGACGAGATCACGGCCGTCCTCCATCACCCCGACGGCCTCATATGGCGAACGGCCCCTGACAACGGTGTCACGGTGACGGAGCTGTGGCATCCGATCAGGTCGTTGCTGCGAAGATCGGCGGTCGCCTAGCCCGCACCGGCCCGCAGGTGCGCACCGGCCGGTTCGGCACCGCCGGAATCCGTCGTCGCGGCGGAGCGCCGCCGCGGCGGAGAGGGAGGCGACCGGGGGCTTCACACCACCGGCTTGCCCGTCAGCTCCACGCCCGCCTCGCGCATCTCCTCCAGGGCCCGTTCCGTCGTCTCCTCGGCCACGCCTGCCGTGAGGCCCAGGAGGACCTGGGTGCGGAAGCCCTCCTTCGCGGCGTCCAGCGCGGTGGCCCGCACGCAGTGGTCCGTGGCGATCCCGACGACGTCCACCTCGGTGATCTCCCGGGCGTGGAGCCAGTCGGCCAGCGGGACCCCGTTCTCGTCCGTGCCCTCGAAGCCGCTGTAGGCGGCGGAGTACGCCCCCTTGCTGAACACCGCGTCCACCGCGCCGGAGGCGACCGCCGGGGCGAAGTTCGGATGGAAGCCGACGCCTTCCGTGCCGGCCACGCAGTGCGCCGGCCAGCTGTGCACATAGTCGGGGTTGTCCGCGAAGTGGCCGCCCGGCGCGATGTGGTGGTCACGGGTCGCCACCACGTGTCGGTAGCCGGCGGGCGCCTGCCCGATCAGCTCCGTGACCGCGGCGGCCACGTCGGCGCCGCCCGCCACCGCGAGGCTGCCCCCCTCACAGAAGTCGTTCTGCACATCAACGACGATCAAGGCGCGGCGCATGGTCGGTGTCCTTCGCAGTCGGTATCGGGTCTGTCGAGGGGGGAGACGCGGAAAGAATGGGTGCGGGCCCGGCCTGAACCTCCGAGCGTAGAGACTTACGGGGGCGTAGGGGAGGGGGCTTTGCGGGGCGCGTACGCGGGCACCCGCTCTAGCTACCCGAGCGCCCCTGGACGTACTCCGTCGGAAGGACCGCTTCTCCGCGGGAGAGCTGGGTCGCGGACAGGGGCAGATTGGCCCTGGCCGCCGCGTGGCGGGCGCGGGACGCGTCGAGCGGTTCGCGGGCGACCACCTGGCCGGACTTCACCAGTTCGACCAGCAGCTGCTGGTCCACGAGGTCGGCCGGCACCTCCCCGGTGCCGATGACCTCCGCCTCCGCCACCCCTTCGGCGTCCAGCCGCCGCGCCGCCCACTTGCGGCCGCCGACGGACGTCTTGCCGCCGGTCGATTTCTTGGCGACCGGCAGCAGCGGGGCCTTCGGGTCGGCGGACCCGGCGCGGGCGACCAGCTTGTAGACCATGGAGCAGGTGGGGTGCCCGGAGCCGGTCACCAGCTGGGTGCCGACGCCGTACGCGTCCACGGGCGCCGCGGCCAGCGAGGCGATGGCGTACTCGTCGAGGTCGGAGGTGACGATGATCCTGGTGTCGTTCGCGCCCAGCTCGTCCAGCTGCTGCCGGACCCGGTGGGCGACCAGCAGCAGGTCGCCGGAGTCGATACGGACGGCGCCCAGCTCGGGGCCGGCCACCTCGACGGCCGTACGGACCGCCTCGGCGACGTCGTAGGTGTCGACCAGCAGGGTGGTTCCCCGGCCGAGCGAGTCGACCTGGGCCTGGAAGGCGTCGCGCTCGTGGTCGTGGAGCAGGGTGAAGGCGTGCGCGGAGGTGCCCACCGTCGGGATGCCGTAGCGGAAGCCGGCCGCCAGGTCGGAGGTGGTGGCGAAACCGCCGACGTAGGCGGCGCGGGAGGCGGCCACGGCGGCCAGTTCGTGGGTGCGGCGGGCGCCCATCTCGATCAGCGGGCGGTCGCCCGCCGCCGAGGACATCCGGGAGGCGGCGGCCGCGATCGCCGAGTCGTGGTTGAGGATGGAGAGGATCACGGTCTCCAGGAGCACGCACTCGGCGAAGGAGCCCTCCACCCGCATGATCGGCGAGCCCGGGAAGTAGACCTCGCCCTCGGGGTAGCCCCAGATGTCACCGCTGAAGCGGTAGCCGGCGAGCCAGCGCAGGGTGGGCTCGTCGACGATCTTCCGCTCGGCCAGGAAGCCGAGGACGTCCGGGTCGAACCGGAAGTTCTCCACGGCGTCCAGGACGCGTCCGGTGCCCGCCACGACGCCGTACCGGCGCCCCTCGGGGAGCCGCCGGGTGAAGACCTCGAAGACGCTGCGCCGCTCGGCCGTACCGGCCTTGAGCGCGGCCTGCAGCATTGTCAGTTCGTACTGGTCCGTGAAGAGCGCCGTCGACGGAACATCCACCGGCAGCCCAAGGTCCGCTGTGTTCATGGCGAGGATGGTACCCCCATCTCGTCAGTGTGACGATTTGTGGGACGCGTGGCAGCATGGGCCATGTGACGTCACCCGCTCCCGTAGAGATCGAACGCACCGAGTCGGCGGAGGAGGTCTTCGCCGTACCCGAGCCCGACGTCCCCTGGGTGACGATCGTGCACAACGACCCCGTCAACCTCATGAGCTATGTGACGTACGTCTTCCAGACGTACTTCGGCTATCCCAAGGACAAGGCCACCAAGCTCATGCTGGACGTCCACCACAAGGGCCGGGCGGTCGTCTCCAGCGGCAGCCGCGAGGAGATGGAGCGCGACGTGCAGGCGATGCACGGCTACGGCCTGTGGGCCACCCTCCAGCAGGACCGGAAATGACCCCCGCCGGCCGGACCGGGAGTGATCCCCCGCCCGCAGGACCGGGAGTGATCCCCCGCCGGCCGGACCGGACGTAGCCAGACCCCTCGACCAGCACCGGAAGCAGCGAACCCCCTCCATGCCAGGAATCTTCGAACCGCTCCCCGGCGGCGGCGCGGCCGTCGCGCTCGACGACGTCGAGATCTCGATCATCCGGACGCTGGCCGTCCAGCTGCTGGAGCTCATCGGCCCCGGCCCCGCCGAGGACGCCCCCGACGACCCGCTCGCCGAACTCTTCGCCGAGGGTCCGAGCGAGGCGCCCTCCGACCCGGTGCTGCGCCGGCTCTTCCCGGACGCCTACGGCGACCCGGAGCGGCTGCCCGACACCTCGCAGGAGGCCGAGGAGCAGCAGGCCCACTCGGCCGAGTTCCGCCGCTACACCGAGAACGACCTCAGGGCCGGCAAGCGGGAGAGCGCCCTCGCGGTGATCCGCTCCCTGGACGCGCTGGCCCCGGTGGGGGAGGGCGGCGCGGTCCTGAAGCTGGCGCCCGAGGAGTCCCGGCAGTGGCTCGGCGCCCTCAACGACCTGCGCCTGGCCATCGGCTCCCGCCTGGACATCACCGACGAGGACGACACCGACCTGCTCTACCGGCTCCCCGACGAGGACCCGCGCAAGCCGATGGTGATGGCCTATCTGTGGCTCGGCGGCCTCCAGGAGACCCTGGTGACCACCCTTATGCCGTAATCCGTCCCGATTTTGCGTTCGCTCAGAGAACGCTCAAATCCGGATAACGATCCAGTCACCGTTGCGGCCTGGTATGACATTTTCTGCCGCGTTTTGTCCGCTTCTTCCTGTGGTGCGCGCCACAATCCCTCTCGGCGGAACCCGGTGATCAGTATTGCGGCCGTGATAAATCTTCACGACCGCCCGGCGACACCACCCACGTGTCCGTCCGGGTGCGCCACCGAATCGGCAACAGCCGGTCAGGCACCACTCCAGCAATCCGGGGGGATCGAAACCCGATCCGCGGCCGACCAGAGGCCCGGGTCGGCATGGAGAAAGGCGCACACCACACATGACCTCCGCTCAGGTCGACACGTCGGAGCAGTCCTCCGAAGCCTCGGAAGAGGGGTACGAGCGCGGGCTCGGCAGCCGCCAGGTCCAGATGATCGCCATCGGCGGCGCCATCGGCGTCGGCCTCTTCCTGGGCGCCGGGGCGAACATCGCCAAGGCCGGACCCAGTCTCATCCTGATGTACGCCCTCGCGGGCGGCATCATCTTCTTCATCATGCGGGCGCTCGGCGAGCTGCTCCTGTACCGCCCGGTCTCCGGCTCCTTCGCCGAGTACTCCCGGGAGTTCCTCGGCCCGTTCTTCGGCTACTTCACCGGCTGGACGTACTGGCTGATGTGGGTCGTCACCGGCATGGCCGAACTGACGGCCGCCGCGATCTACGTCAACTACTGGTTCCCGTCCGTCCCCCAGTGGGTGACCGCGCTGGTCTTCCTGGTGATCCTCTTCGGGGTCAACCTGATCTCCGTGAAGGTCTTCGGAGAGCTGGAGTTCTGGTTCTCCATGGTCAAGGTCACCGCCCTGATCGGCATGATCGTGATCGGCCTCGGCGTCCTCACCTTCGGCTTCAGTGCCGCCGGTGACACCGCGTCGGTCGCGAACCTCTACCAGTTCGACGGCTTCTTCCCCAAGGGCGTCGGCTCCTCCCTGATGACCCTCCAGGGCGTCATGTTCGCCTACCTCGCGGTCGAGCTGGTCGGCGTCACCGCCGGCGAGTCCGAGAACCCGGAGAAGACCCTCCCCAAGGCGATCAACACGCTCCCCTGGCGCATCGCGCTGTTCTACGTCGGCGCGCTCACCATCATCCTGTGCGTCGTCAAGTGGACCGAGTTCGCCCCGGGCGTCTCCCCGTTCGTCGCGGCCTTCGCGAAGATCGGCATCCCGGCCGGCGCCGGCATCGTCAACTTCGTCGTCCTGACCGCCGCGCTGTCCTCCTGCAACTCCGGCATGTACTCCACCGGCCGGATGCTGCGGAACCTGGCCGACAGCGGCGAGGCCCCGGCCGTGTTCCGGAAGCTGTCCGCGTCCAAGACCCCGGCGCTCGGCATCACCGTCTCGGTGCTCTTCATGGGCATCGGCGTGGTCCTCAACTACATCGTCCCGGAGAAGGCGTTCGGGTACGTCACCTCGGTGGCCACCGCGGCCGGCATCTGGACCTGGCTGATGATCCTGATCAGCCACGTCCTCTACCGCCGCGCGGTCGACGCCGGCCGGCTGCCCGCCTCCTCCTTCCCGGCGCCGGGCGGGGCGGTGTGCAGCTGGATCGCCATCGTCTTCCTGCTCTTCGTGACCGGTCTGATCGCGTACGACGGCGACTCCCGGGTCTGCCTGTACGTGATGGCCGGCTGGGCCGCCGCGCTCGGCGTCGGCTGGCTGGTCCTCAAGTCCCGCAACCCGGAGATCGCCGAGCGGCGCGAGCAGGCGCCGCTGGAGAAGGTGAGCTGACCCCCCCTCGCCACCCCCCAGGACGTCCCGTCGCAGGGAGCACTCGTGGCGCCCCCTGCGGCGGCCGCTCAGGACGTCCGGCATATGGGCCGCCCCGTACCAGCCTTCGGTACGGGGTGGCCCTCTGCTTATCCTGGCCGACATGCTGACCATCACCCAGGCCCTCGTCGACCAGATCGTCGCCCACGCGCGCAAGGACCACCCCGACGAGGCGTGCGGGGTCGTCGCGGGAGCGGCCGGCTCGGACCGGCCCGAGCGGTTCATCCCGATGCTGAACGCGGCGATGTCCCCGACGTTCTACGAGTTCGACTCCGGCGACCTCCTCCGGCTCTACCGCGAGATGGACGACCGCGACGAGGAGCCGGTGGTCGTCTACCACTCCCACACGGCGACGGAGGCGTACCCGTCCCGGACGGACATCAGCTACGCGAACGAGCCGGGCGCCCACTACGTCCTGGTCTCGACGGCGGACACCGACGGCCTGGGCGACTTCCAGTTCCGGTCCTTCCGCATCGTGGCGGGCGAGGTCACGGAGGAGGAGGTCAACGTCGTCGAGGGGTACTGACCCGGTTCTCTTCTGCGCCGCGCACCCGGACTTCTCCGCCGGGACGGCGCTCAGCCGTGACGGCGGATTTCGGCGGCGCCGGACCGAGCGGCGGTCACCTGCGGGCCGGTGGGGGCTGAGCGCGCAGTTCCCCGCGCCCCTTGGTTGGTCATCTCACCCTTCGGTCGAATCATGTCCGTCATTCGGGATCACACTCCGGAACACGGGCCGGGAATCGATACGATGACCCCATGGTTTCCCACGACGTGAGCGAGAAGGCGGCGGGCGGCATGCTCGTGGCGCGGCTGCACGTCGACCTGTGCAGGCTGAACAGCGCCATCTGTTGACGTTCCCTGCCGCCGTACGGCCGTGAGCCGCGGCGTGCCGCTGCGCGCCCACCCACCCAGACTTTCCGACAGGAGCCCTGAGCCATGGCCATCGAGGTCCGCATCCCGACCATCCTCCGCCAGTACACCGACGGTCAGAAGGCGGTGGACGGCAGCGGTGGCACCCTCGCCGAACTGCTCACCGACCTCGAGAGCCGGCACCCGGGCATCCACGCCCGCATCGTGGACGACGGCAAGCTGCGCCGCTTCGTCAACGTGTACCTGAACGACGAGGACGTCCGTTTCGTCGACGGCATCGAGACCAAGCTGACCGACGGCGACACCGTGACGATCCTGCCGGCGGTCGCCGGCGGTATGGCCTGAGATCGGCATGCGCTACGACTCCCCGCTGGCCGCGGTCGGCAACACCCCCCTGGTGCGCCTGCCGCGGCTCTCGCCGTCCGCCGACGTCCGGATCTGGGCCAAGCTGGAGGACCGCAACCCGACCGGCTCGGTCAAGGACCGCCCCGCCCTGCACATGATCGAGCAGGCGGAGAAGGACGGCCGGCTCACCCCGGGCTGCACCATCCTGGAGCCGACCTCGGGCAACACCGGCATCTCGCTGGCGATGGCGGCGAAGCTCAAGGGCTACCGCATGGTGTGCGTGATGCCGGAGAACACCTCGCAGGAGCGCCGGGACCTGCTGGGCATGTGGGGCGCGGAGATCATCTCCAGTCCGGCGGCCGGCGGTTCCAACACCGCCGTGCGGGTGGCCAAGGAGATCGCCGCCGAGCACCCGGACTGGGTGATGCTCTACCAGTACGGCAACCCGGACAACGCGGGGGCGCACTACGCGACGACCGGCCCGGAGATCCTCGCCGACCTCCCCTCCGTCACGCACTTCGTCGCCGGGCTCGGCACCACCGGCACCCTCATGGGCGTCGGCCGGTACCTGCGCGAGCAGAAGCCGGACGTGCGGATCGTCGCCGCCGAACCCCGGTACGACGACCTCGTGTACGGGCTCAGGAACCTCGACGAGGGCTTCGTACCCGAGTTGTACGACGCCTCCGTGCTCACCACCCGCTACTCGGTGGGCTCGGCGGACGCCGTCACCCGGACCCGGGAACTCCTCCAGCAGGAGGGCATCTTCGCGGGCGTCTCCACCGGCGCCGCGCTGCACGCCGCGATCGGCGTCGGGAAGAAGGCCGTACAGGCCGGCGAGAGCGCGGACATCGTGTTCGTCGTCGCCGACGGCGGCTGGAAGTACCTGTCGACCGGGGTCTACACGGCCGCCACCACCGAGGAAGCCATCGAGACCCTCCAGGGTCAGCTCTGGGCATAGTGCTCATCATGTACGCGCCAACCCCCTCCTATGAGGGGGCTAAGCGCTGCCTATGGCGTAGCAAAGATCTTCGCCCGGGGGAACCGGTCTCCGGCGAACCCCGCTAGGTTCCTCACCGTCCTGTCATGCCACGCACATCGGCATCCCAGGGTGTTCAAAGTGTCATGCTCATGACCGCGCACTCTGCCGCCGCTACGCGCGTCACGGGCCTGCCTTGTAACCCCACCGATGGAGGCAGTACCCCCATGCGTGAATCACGACGGAGCCTGCGAAGACTCCTGGCCGTAGCCTTCCCCGCCCTAGCCCTCGCCGTCTCCGGATTCGTCGCGGCGCCCACCGCCGGGGCCGCCCAGCCCGCGGCACCCCATGCCACCGCCAAGGTCACCCAGAACGCCAAGGCCCTCAGCGACCCCGCCCGCCAGGCCGTGCACAGCACCGGCAAGGCCGGCCAGAAGGTGCCGACCAAGCACCTGTGCGCCACCGCCACCAAGGCCGGCCAGGTCTCCTGCTTCGCGCAGCGCCGGACCGACATCAAGCAGCAGCTGGCCTCCGCGCTCGCCGCCGCCCCCTCCGGCCTGAGCCCCTCGAACCTGCACAGCGCCTACAACCTGCCCTCGACGGGCGGCTCCGGCCTGACCGTTGCCGTGGTCGACGCCTACAACGACCCCAACGCGGCCTCCGACCTGGCCACTTACCGCTCCACGTACGGCCTGTCCGCGTGCACCGTCGCCAACGGCTGCTTCAAGCAGGTCAGTCAGACCGGTTCGACGACCTCGCTGCCGACGAACGACTCCGGCTGGGCCGGCGAGGAAGCGCTCGACATCGACATGGTCAGCGCGGTCTGTCCGAACTGCAACATCATCCTCGTCGAGGCCAGCTCCGCCACCGACTCCGACCTCGGCACCGCCGAGAACGAGGCCGTCGCGCTCGGCGCCAAGTTCGTCTCCAACAGCTGGGGCGGCTCCGAGTCCTCCTCCCAGACCAGCGAGGACACCTCGTACTTCAAGCACCCGGGCGTCGCGATCACCGTCTCCGCCGGTGACGAGGACTACGGCGCCGAGTACCCGGCGACCTCCCAGTACGTGACCGCCGTCGGCGGCACCGCGCTCTCCACCTCCTCCAGCACCCGCGGCTGGACCGAGTCCGTGTGGAAGACCAGCTCCTCCGAGGGCACCGGCTCCGGCTGCTCCGCCTACGACGCCAAGCCGAGCTGGCAGACCGACACCGGCTGCACCAAGCGCATGGAGTCCGACGTCTCCGCGGTCGCCGACCCGGCCACCGGCGTGGCGGTCTACGACACCTACGGCGGCTCCGGCTGGGCGGTCTACGGCGGCACCAGCGCCTCCTCCCCGATCATCGCCGGCGTCTACGCCCTCGCGGGCACCCCGGGCTCCAGCGACTACCCGGCGAAGTACCCCTACTCCCACACCGGCAACCTGTACGACGTGACCAGCGGCAACAACGGCTCCTGCTCCACCTCGTACTTCTGCACCGCCGGCACCGGCTACGACGGCCCGACCGGCTGGGGCACCCCCAACGGCACCGCCGCCTTCACCTCCGGCACCAGCACCGGCAACACGGTGACCGTCACCAACCCCGGCAGCCAGTCCACCGCCACCGGCGGCTCGGTCAGCCTGCAGATCTCGGCCTCCGACAGCGCGGGCGCGTCCCTCACCTACAGCGCGACCGGCCTGCCCACCGGTCTGTCGATCAGCAGTTCCGGCCTGATCTCCGGCACGGCGTCCACCGCGGGCACGTACCAGGTCACCGTGACGGCGAAGGACTCCACCGGCGCGTCCGGTTCGGCGTCGTTCAGCTGGACCGTCAGCACCAGCGGCGGCGGCACCTGCACCTCCGCCCAGCTGCTCGGCAACCCGGGCTTCGAGTCGGGCAACACCACCTGGACCGCCTCCAGCGGGGTCATCACCAACGACACCGGCGAGGCCGCCCACGCGGGCTCCTACAAGGCCTGGCTCGACGGTTACGGCTCCACCCACACCGACACGCTCTCCCAGTCGGTGACCGTCCCCTCCGGCTGCAAGGCGACCTTCACCTTCTACCTGCACGTCGACACCGCCGAGACCACCACCAGCACCCAGTACGACAAGCTGACGGTGACCGCCGGTTCGACCACCCTGGCGACGTACTCGAACCTCAACGCCGCCACCGGGTACACCCAGAAGTCCTTCGACCTGTCGTCGTACGCGGGCTCGACCGTCACCCTGAAGTTCAGCGGTGTCGAGGACTCCTCCCTGCAGACCAGCTTCGTCGTCGACGACACCGCCGTCACGACCAGCTGACCCCGCCCGTGAAGTGACCGGATCCCGCGCCCGGAAGCCGTCCGGGTGCGGGATCCGTATGAGCGGCGGATACGTCATACCGGCACCAAGGGTCCGTTCCCCGACGGAAAGGCGGACACCTCATGCGCCGTACGACGGTCCACCGCGCGTCTCTCGCCGCGGCGAGCCTGCTCCTGCTGGCGGGCTGCGGCTCCCAGGGCGGAGGCGAGGACAAGGGCAGCGGCACGGTGTCCCCCTCGCCCACCACCAGCCCCACCACCAGCCCCAGCGCGAGCGCCAGTGGCTCCCCCGGGAGCTGCGCTCCCCTGGGCGCCGAGCTCACCGCCGCCGACAACGGCCGTACCTTCTGCCTGGCCGAGGACGGTGCGTTCCGGGTCACCCTGAAAGGCACCGAACAGCGCCCCTGGAAGAAGATCGCCGCGGCCGGGGACACGGACGCCCTGAAGCCCATCAACTACGGGTTCATGCTGCGCACCGGCTACGGCGGAGCCGCCTACCAGGCGGTCGCCGCCGGCACCGTCACCCTCACCTCGACCCGCCCGCTGTGCGCCGAGCCCACCACGCCCGGCGGGGTCTCCTGCAAGGGCATCCAGGAGTGGCAGGTCACCGTCAGGGTGAAGTGACCCTCAGGGGGCCAGGTGCCGCACCTGGTCCCACAGCACCGGGTCGACCACGCCCACCCGGCGCCGGAACTCCCCTACCGAGACCTCGCGCAGCTCGTCCGTCTCCAGGAAGCTCGGCCGGCCGTGGGCGTCCCCGACCGCGCCCGGCGGCAGCGGGATCACCCCGGCCCGCTCGTCGTGGTATTTGCTGGTGATCTTGGCGACGGTCGCCTGGTTGCCGCGCACCGCCAGCACCAGACAGGGCCGGTCCTTGGTGCCCGGCCCGTCCTCGTAGGGGACGTTGGCCCACCAGATGTCCCCCGGATGAGGCCGGCCCGCCTGCACGCGCGTGCCGCGCGGATGCCCCGGCGGGCGGGTGCGCTGTCCGCGCGGACGATGTCCCCGGCCCCATCCGTCGACGAGCGTGGCGACCAGCGCCAGCAGGACGACTGCCGCGAGCGCGAGCCACCATGACGTGTCCATACGACGACGTTACCGGCGCGGGATAATCGACGCGCGCCCTTGCGCGATCCTTATGCGCCCCCGGTCCAGCCGAACCGGTGACAGCACAGGTGAGTTCGCCCACAACGGCCCCTGGCGGAGGAGCGACCCGCCCTTTTGCGCCTTACGCTCGACAAACCGCACGACCCCCGCTCACCTCTCTCTTCTCCGACTCCAGTTCCCGGTTGTTCCGGGTGTTCCGCCAACGGAGGTTTCTGCTTCATGAAGCTCACCGTCGTCGGCTGCTCGGGGTCGTTCCCGTCCGCGGAATCGGCCTGCTCGAGCTACCTCGTAGAGGCCGACGGCTTCCGGCTGCTCCTCGACATGGGCAACGGCGCCCTTGGCGAGCTGCAGCGCCACTGCGGTCTCTACGACCTCGACGCGATCTTCCTGAGCCATCTGCACGCCGACCACTGCATCGACATGTGCGCCTACTTCGTGGCGCGCTACTACCGCCACGACGGCGGACCGTGCCCCCCGATCCCGGTCTACGGCCCCGAGGGCACCGAGCACCGCCTCACCACGGCCTACGCCGACACCCCCACCGCCTCCTCGATGAGCGAGGTCTTCGACTTCCACACGGTCAAGCCGTCCACGTTCGACCTCGGCCCCTTCACGGTCCACACCGAGCGGGTCCGCCATCCCGTGGAGGCCTACGGCGTCCGCGTCGAACACGCCGGGAAGTCCCTGACGTACTCGGGCGACACCGGCGTCACGGACGCGCTCGAATCGCTGGCCCGGGACACCGACCTGTTCCTGTGCGAGGCGGCCTTCACGCACGGCAAGGAGAACATCCCGGACCTGCACCTCAACGGCCGCGAGGCCGGCGAGACCGCCGCCCGCGCCGGCGCCCGCCGGCTGGTCCTCACCCACATCCCTCCGTGGACCGACCCCGCCGTCAACCTCGCCGACGCCCGCGAGGTCTTCGACGGCCCGGTGGACCTGGCGGCGCCCCGCGTCGTCTACGAGATCTGACACGTCGTACCCCGGGGTTCAGGCCCGTAGGTACGGCGAGGCCCCCGCAGCCGCCGGGCTGCGGGGGCCTCGTCAGGCCGGGGCCGGACTCACGCCTTCGTGAGGTCCTCGATCTCCTCCTCGGGCTCACGGCCCGGGGTGGGGAGGTTGAACCTGATGATCGCGAACCGGAAGACGAAGTAGTAGATCGCTCCGAACACCAGGCCGATCGGGATGATCAGCCAGGGCTTGGTCGCCAGGTTCCAGTTGAGCGCGTAGTCGATCGCACCCGCGGAGAAGGTGAAGCCCGCGTGCACCCCGAGCGCCCAGGTGATCGCCATGGACAGGGCGGTGAGCACCGCGTGGATCACGTACAGCAGCGGCGCGATGAACATGAAGGTGAACTCGATCGGCTCGGTCACACCGGTCACGAACGAGGTCAGCGCCATCGACATCATCATGCCCATCACGGCCGCGCGGCGCTCCGGGCGGGCGGTGTGCGCGATGGCGAGGGCGGCGGCCGGGAGGCCGAACATCATGATGGGGAAGAAGCCGGACATGAACTGACCGGCCGTCGGGTCACCGGCGAAGAAGCGGGTGAGGTCACCGTGGACGACCTGGCCGGAGGCGTCCTTGAAGTCGCCGATCTGGAACCAGGAGACGGTGTTCACGAACTGGTGCATGCCGACCGGGATCAGCGCGCGGTTGATCAGACCGAACAGACCGGCACCGAGGGCGCCCAGACCGGTGATCCACTCACCGAAGTTCGAGATGCCCTCGCCGATCGGCTTCCAGACCAGACCGAAGAAGACGCCCATCACCGTGCCGACGAAGGCCATGATGATCGGGACGAGCCGTCGGCCGTTGAAGAAGCCGAGCCAGTCCACCAGCTTGGTCCGGTGGAAACGCTGCCAGACCACCGCACCCAGCAGACCCATCACCAGGCCGCCCAGCACACCCGGGTTGTTGTACGTCGCGGCTATGTCCGCGCCCGTCTGAACCTTCGCGTCGGTGACGGGGAACGCGGTGAGGACGTTCTTGTAGACCAGGAAGCCGACCAGGGCAGCCAGCGCGGTGGAGCCGTCCGACTTCTTGGCGAAGCCGATCGCGACACCGATACAGAACAGCATGGGAAGGTTGTCGAAGATCGCGCCGCCCGCCGTGGCGAACACCGAGGTGACCTTGTCGGGCAGGTGCAGCTTGTCGTGGATGTCCTGCTGACCGAAGCGAAGCAGCAGACCCGCCGCCGGCAGCACGGCGATCGGGAGCTGGAGACTGCGGCCGACCTTCTGCAGGCCCTGGAACAGACCGGATCCCCACTTCTTTGTGGGAGCCGCCGTTGTGGTGGCGGTTGTCATACTTCCTCCATCGGTGGTGGTCTACACCACTCAGTGGTGTAGACCTGTTGTACACGATGGGGGCGTTATAAGGAACCCGTCAATTCCGCAACCGGAGAACTACGCTTTGTACGCCGTACGGGGACCCTCCGCTTAAGCCTTGGTGACGTCCTCCACCTCGTCCTCCGGCTCCCTTCCCGGGGTCTTCAGATCGAACCTCGTGATGGCGAACCGGAAGATCACGTAGTAGACCGCCGCGAAGCACAGCCCGATCGGGACGATGGCCCAAGGCCTGGTCGCCAGGTTCCAGTTGATGACGTAGTCGATGAGCCCCGCCGAGAAGCTGAACCCGTCGTGCACCCCGAGCCCCCACGTCACCGCCATCGACACCCCCGTCAGCAACGCGTGCACCGCGTACAGCACGGGCGCGATGAAGAGGAACGAGTACTCCAGCGGCTCGGTGATCCCCGTGACGAACGACGTCAGCGCCACCGACAGCATCAGACCGCCGATCTCCTTGCGCCGGTGCGGCTTCGCGCAGTGCGTCATGGCGAGCGCGGCGGCCGGCAGCGCGAACATCATGATCGGGAAGAACCCCGACGTGAACTGGCCCGCGTTCGGATCGCCCGCCAGGAACATGTTGATGTCGCCGTGCACCGTCAGGCCGTCGGGCGTGGTGTAACTGCCGAACTGGAACCAGATGGGCACGTTCAGGAACTGGTGCAGACCGATGACGAGCAACGCCCGGTTCGCGACCCCGAACACCCCCGCACCCCAGGCACCGGCGTCCCGCAGCCAGTGGCTGAAACTCTCCAGCCCGTCGCCGACCGGCGGCCACACCCACAGACACAGCACCGCGAAGACGATCGCGACGAACGACATGATGATCGGCACCAGCCGCCGCCCGTTGAAGAAGCCCAGCCAGTCCACCAGCCTCGTGCGGTGGAAACGGGCCCAGAAGTACGCGGTCAGCAGCCCCATCGCGATCCCGCCGAAGACGCCCGGGTTCTGGAACGTGAACGTCGACACCGAGCCGTCGCTCACCTGACAGCCGATCCCCGGCAGCGCCCTGGACCCGCCCGGACAGTCCTCCGGGAACTGGTGCAGCACGCCGTAGTAGACGAGGAAGCCCGCCACCGCCGCCAGCGCCGTCGACCCGTCCGCCTTCTTCGCCATCCCGATCGCGACGCCGACGCAGAACAGCAACGGGAGCCCGACCGACCCGTCGAGCAGCGCGCCGCCCGCGCCCTGCATCACCTTGGAGACATCCGTCCAGCCAAGGCCCTGGTCCCCGAACACGTCCGGCTGCCCGAGCCGGTTGAGGATCCCCGCCGCCGGCAGCACCGCGATCGGCAACTGCAGGCTCCGGCCCATCTTCTGCAGCCCCTGGAAAAGAGCGTTCCACCGCTCCCGCGCGGGACTGACCGTGCTGTCGGCGCTCTCGGCACTCATGGGCGCGTCCTCCGGGCCGCTCGGCTCCACCCCAGGGGTTTGGCGACCGCCCATCCGCTGGTGTAGACCAGTTGACGACGGTTCCGCCGCAGTGCTCGCCATCATTCGGCAGGCGCGGCACGGCCGCTCGAAAAGTTGGGCCAACTGTGGGTTACTGCGACAAAGCGGTTCGGATCAGGGAGAAGGAACATGGCCAGCAAGGCTGAGAAGATCGTCGCCGGCCTCGGCGGAATCGACAACATCGACGAGATCGAGGGCTGCATCACCCGGCTGCGCACCGAGGTGCACGACGCCTCGAAGGTCGACGACGCCGCCCTGAAGGCCGCCGGAGCCCACGGCGTCGTCAAGATGGGCAACGCCATCCAGGTCGTCATCGGCACCGACGCCGACCCGATCGCCGCGGAGATCGAAGACATGATGTGAGCCTCCGGGCTCACGCGAAGGGGCTTCTCCCTCCTGGGGACAAGCCCCTTCTGCCGCTCCCGATAGGCTCATGGCCATGTCTCGAATCGACGGCCGCACCCCCGAACAACTCCGCCCGGTCACCATCGAACGCGGCTGGAGCAAGCACGCCGAGGGCTCCGTCCTCGTCTCCTTCGGCGACACCAAGGTCTTCTGCACCGCCTCCGTCACCGAAGGCGTCCCCCGCTGGCGCAAGGGCAGCGGCGAGGGCTGGGTCACCGCGGAGTACTCCATGCTCCCCCGCGCCACCAACACCCGCGGCGACCGCGAGTCCGTCAAGGGCAAGATCGGCGGCCGCACCCACGAGATCTCCCGCCTCATCGGCCGCTCCCTGCGCGCGGTCATCGACTACAAGGCCCTCGGCGAGAACACGATCGTCCTCGACTGCGACGTACTCCAGGCCGACGGCGGCACGCGCACCGCGGCGATCACCGGCGCCTACGTGGCGCTCGCCGACGCCGTCACCTGGGCGAAGGAGCGCAAGCTCGTCAAGGCCGGCCGCCAGCCCCTGACCGGCACGGTCTCCGCCGTCTCCGTCGGCATCGTCGGCAAGGTCCCGCTCCTCGACCTCTGTTACGAGGAGGACGTCCGGGCCGAGACCGACATGAACGTCGTCTGCACCGGCGACGGCCGCTTCGTCGAGGTCCAGGGCACCGCCGAAGCCGAACCCTTCGCCCGCGACGAACTCAACGCCCTCCTCGACCTCGCCGTCGCCGGCTGCAACGACCTCGCCGCGATCCAGCGGGCGGCACTCGAAGCCACCCTCACGGCAAAGTAAAGGGAACCCAAAAAGCGAAGGTACGGCGGGGCAACCAGGGCGGGCGGCCCCGCGTCCCCATAGGTACGGGCGCACGGCGTGAAAGCCGTGCGCTCGGCCAGTCGTACCCAACGGGAGGGGAACACCGTCATGGCCGCCAGCCGACGCCGAGGCCGTCGCATCATCGCCATCGCCGCCGTGGCCGCGACCACCGCACTCACCATCGGCCTCACCGGCTGCGACGCCGTGAACAAGGCCCTGGACTGCGTCCAGACCGCCGACTCCATCGCCGACAGCGTCACCGACCTCCAGCAGGCCGTGGAGAACGCGGCGAACGACCCCACCCAGGCCGACGCCTCCCTCGACTCGATCCAGAGCAACCTGAGGAAGATCGGCGACAAGACCGACGACGCCGACGTCAACAAGGCGGTCGACGACCTCGACAAGGCCGTGGACAACGTCCGTACGTCCATCAGGAACGGCGACTCGACCCCCGACGTCACCCCGGTCACCGACGCGGCCGGCGAACTGACCAAGGTCTGCACCCCGTAACCGCCGGGCCCGGCCCTTGGGATACTTCCTGCCATGACGACCCGCCTGATCCTCGCCACCCGCAACGCCGGAAAAATCACCGAACTCCGCGCCATCCTCGCCGAGGCGGGGCTGCCCCACGAGCTGGTGGGCGCCGACGCGTACCCCGACATCCCCGACGTCAAGGAGACGGGCGTCACCTTCGCCGAGAACGCGCTCCTCAAGGCCCACGCCCTGGCCCGGGCGACGGGCCTCCCGGCGGTCGCCGACGACTCGGGCCTCTGCGTCGACGTCCTGAACGGCGCCCCCGGCATCTTCTCCGCCCGCTGGGCCGGCCGCCACGGCGACGACAAGGCCAACCTGGACCTCCTCCTGGCCCAGCTCTCGGACATCGCCGAGGAGCACCGGGGCGCCCACTTCGCGTGCGCGGCGGCGCTGGCGTTGCCGGACGGCACGGAGCGGGTGGTCGAGGGCCGGCTGCGGGGCGTGCTCCGGCATACGCCGACGGGCACGCACGGCTTCGGCTACGACCCGATCCTCCAGCCGGAGGGGGAGACGAGGACGTGCGCGGAACTGACCCCGGAGGAGAAGAACGCGATCAGCCACCGGGGCAAGGCCTTCCGGGGGTTGGTGCCGGTGGTGCGGGAGTTGTTGGGCTGAGGAGCGAGAGAGGGGCCGCCCGGACGGGCGGCCCCTCTGCTGGGTGCGGCCGGTGGGACTCGAACCCACACGGGATTTCTCCCACGGGCACCTAAAACCCGCGCGTATTGCCTATTTCGCCACGACCGCCCCAAAACGGACATTCTCTAGAGCCGCCGTTTTGCTTCGCCCAGTGTACGGGGCCACGCCTTTCGACGTGCGCCTCCTCGGCGCCAGGCGGCCGTGACCGCATGGCAGTTCGGGCATGGCGGCCGCGGGTTGTCCGTCGCGCCAGACTCCGTTGATGTGATCGTTTCCGGCCGCGCGTTCGCAGCCGCACGGAGTGGCGAATCGGGTGTCGGACAGTCCCGCCCGGAGAAGAGAGAACGGCCCGCGCCAGGTCGCTCCTGGTGCGGGCCGTCAGCGGCAGGTGCGGGGTCAGATGTCCAGGTCCTTGATGATCTTGGCTACGTGGCCGGTCGCGCGGACGTTGTAGAGGGCCCGTTCCACCTTGCCCTCCTCGTCCACGATGACCGTGGAGCGGATGACGCCCATGTAGGTCTTGCCGTAGTTCATCTTCTCGCCGTACGCGCCGTACGCGTCCAGGACCTTCTTGTCGGGGTCGGCGACGAGGGTGACCTTGAGGTTCTCCTTGTCGCGGAACTTGCCGAGTTTCTCCGGCTGGTCGGGGGAGACGCCGATGACGTCGTAGCCCGCGCCGGCCAGCAGGTCGAGGTTGTCCGTGAAGTCGCAGGCCTGCTTCGTGCAGCCGGGCGTCAGCGCGGCCGGGTAGAAGTAGACGATGACCTTGCGGCCCTTGTGGGCGGAGAGGGACACCTCGTTGCCGTCGGCGTCGGGGAGGGTGAAGTCGGGGGCTACGTCCCCGGGCTGGAGTCGCTCGCTCATCGGTCCAGCGTAACGGGGGGTCCTGACAGTGCGAGGGCGGCGAGAACTGACAGACTGTCCAGGACAGGGAGCACGGGAGACTTCGGAGGGCCCCACGGTGGCGGACACGTCGGACACCAGAACCCCGGCGCAGATCGAGGCGGACATCAAGCGGCGCCGCGATGTGCTGGCCGAGACGCTGGACGAGATCGGGGTGCGGGTGCACCCGAAGACCATCGTCGGCGATGCGAAGGCCAAGGTCGCGGCCAACGTCGATCACACGCTCGGACGGGCCTACGTCCAGGTCAACCGGGTGGTGAGCGATGTGCGGGCCCAGTTCGTGGACGAGGACGGCGCGCCCCGCCTGGAGCGGGTCGTGCCGGTCGCGCTCGTGGCCGTGGGCGTGGTCGGGCTGCTCGTGTTCGGTAACCGGCGGCGTAAGAGCTGAGCAGAGGCAGGTAGGTTCAAAGGCGTGAGCGCCAACAGAAACGACACCCATCACGACAAGCTGCCCATCCGCATGCTGCACGACCGGGTGCTGGTCAAGCAGGACACCGGCGAGGGTGAGCGGCGGTCGGGCGGCGGGATCCTCATTCCCGCCACGGCGGCCGTCGGGCGCCGGCTGGCCTGGGCCGAGGTGGTCGCGGTCGGGCAGAACGTGCGGACGGTGGAGCCGGGTGACCGGGTGCTGTACGACCCGGAGGACCGTGCCGAGGTCGAGGTGCGAGGGGTGGCCTATGTGCTGATGCGTGAGCGCGATCTGCACGCGGTGGCCGCCGACCGGTTCGAGGGCTCGGAGGACTCGACCGGCCTGTATCTGTGATTCAGTGGCCGAGAGGGGCCTGGTGACTGCGGTCACCAGGCCCCTTTGTCGTTCCTTTGCTATGTTCGAAGGAGCCAGCCCGACGAGACGCGCCGTACCGGGACCGTGAGGCAAAGACGACGCACCCCGTTCAGCGAAACGTCTCGGAGGTGCCTGTCATGGCCTGGGTTCTGCTTGTCGTCGCCGGTCTGCTGGAGGTGGGCTGGTCGGTCGGGATGAAGTACACCGACGGGTTCACCCGGCTCGTGCCCAGTCTGCTCACGGGCGGCGGGATCGTCGCCAGCATGCTGCTGCTCTCGTACGCCGCCCGGACCCTGCCCATCGGTACCGCGTACGGCGTCTGGGTGGGGATCGGGGCGGCCGGGGCGGCGGTGTTCGGGATGCTGGTGCTGGGGGAGCCGACCACCGCCGCGCGGATCTTCTTCGTGTGCCTGCTGCTGGTCGCCGTGGTGGGACTCAAGGCGACCAGCGGTCACTGACCGGGCGAGAACCGGCGCCGGAAACCGGCGCCGGACCGGTTACTGGAATCCGAAGCCGCCGCCGTCGTCGCCCGCCGTCGTCCCGGTCGTGTCGCCGCCGTCGGTGGTCCCGTTCGTCGTCCCGGTGGTGGTGCCGCCGTCGGTGGTCCCGTTCGTCGTCCCGGTGGTGGTGCCCGAGGTCGTCGTCCCGGCGTCCGTGCCGGAGGTCGTCGTCCCGTCCGTGGTCGAGCCGTCGGTGGTGGAGCCGTCCGTGGTGCCCCCGCCGGTGGTGCCGTCGGTGGTGGAGCCGTCCGTCGTCCCGCCGTTGTCCTGGCCGCCGCCGGTGGTCCCGCCGTCGTCCTGGTTCCCGCCGGTGGTGCCGCCGTTGTCCTGGCCGCCGGTGCCCGGGGTGGCCGGGTTCTGGGTGGCCGGGGCCACGGTCTCGGCGCCGGGCTGGAGGTCGAGGTCGAAGGCGGAGGCCACGACGCCCTTGAGGGCGGCCTTGGTGTACTGCGCCCAGATCTCGGTCGGGGCCCCGCCGCCGTTGATGCGTTGCAGGCCGAGCGCGCCGTAGAGCGACCTGTGGGCGGCCGTGACCGGGTCCTGGCCCATCACGGAGACGACGGTGGCGAGGTCGGGGGTGTAGCCCGCGAACCAGGCGGCGGTGTCCTCCTCGGCGGTGCCGGTCTTGCCGGCCGCGGGCCGGCCCGCGGCCTGGGCGGCGGTGGCGGTGCCGTTGTCGACCACGCTCTGCAGGATCGAGGTGGTGGTGTCGGCGGCCTGCCGGCTGACGGCCTGCTTGCTCCTGGTCTCCGGCAGCTTGATCTCCTGCGTGCCGTCCTTGGTGACCTTCTCGACCATCGTGTACGTGCCGTGCTTGCCGTGGTTGGCGAGCGTGGCGTACGCCTCCGCCATGTCCAGGACGCTGGCGGTGGCGGTACCGAGGGCGATGGACGGGTACGGCTGGAGGTCCTTGGTGTCGGAGGGGATGCCCAGGTCGACGGCGGTCTGCTTGACCTTGGACGGGCCGACGTCGACGGCCATCTGCGCGTACACCGCGTTCACCGACAGGTCGGTGGCCTTGCGGACGGTGATCTGGCCGTACGACTTCTCGTCCTCGTTCTCCGGCGCGTAGCTGCCACCGGGCCAGCCCTGGACGGCGCGCTTGTTGGTGCCGTCGTAGTAGGTGTTCGGGGTGATGGTCTGGCCGGACTGGGTGGTGGAGCCGTTGTCGACGGCGGAGGCGAAGACGAACGGCTTGAAGGTGGAGCCGACCTGGAAGTCACCGCGGGTCGCGCCGTTGGTGTACTGCTTCACGTAGTCGATGCCGCCGTAGATGGCGACGACCTTGCCGGTCTTCGGGTCGACCGAGGCGCCGCCGGCGCGCACGTAGTTGTCGGCCTTGTTGTTCTTCTTGTCCAGCTGGGAGATCAGCTTGTCGTCGACCGCCTTGACGAAGGCGTTCTGCTTGTCCTTCTCGATGGTGGTGGTGATGCGGTAGCCGCCGGCCTCCAGGGAGTCGGCGTCGACGATCTTGTTCTTGATCAGGTAGCTCTTGACGGCCTCGACGAGGTAGCCGCGCTGCCCGGACATGCCGGTGGAGGCGGTCTGCTCCTTGGGCATCGGGAACTTCATGCCGGCCCGCTTCGACTCGCTGAGCCAGCCCTTCTTGACCATGCCGTCCAGGACGTAGTTCCACCGGGCGACGGCCGCCGACTTGTTCTCGGGGTGGGCGACGACGTCGTACTCGCTGGGCGCGTTGACGAGGGCCGCGAGGTAGGCGGCGCGGGCCGGGTCGAGGTCGGTGGCGTCCTTGCCGTAGTAGGCCTGGGCGGCGGCCTGGATGCCGTAGGCGTTGCGGCCGAAGTAGCTGGTGTTGAGGTAGCCCTCCAGGATCTCGTCCTTGGACTCGGAGCGGTCCAGCTTGATCGAGATGAAGAACTCCTTCACCTTTCGGGTGACGGTCTGTTCCTGCGCGAGGTAGTAGTTCTTCACGTACTGCTGGGTGATCGTCGAGCCGGACTGGGTGCCCTTGCCGGTCGCGGTGTTCCAGGCGGCCCGCAGCATCGCCTTGGGGTCGACGGCGGACTCGGTGTAGAAGTCGCGGTCCTCGGCGGCGAGCACGGCGTGCTGGGCGTCCTTGGAGACCTGGGCGAGCGTCACGTTCTCCCGGTTGACCTCGCCGTCCCGGGCCAGCTGGGAGCCGTCGGCGTACAGGTACACGTTGGACTGCTTGGTGGCGAACGCGTTGGCCGTCGGGATCTGCACCATCGAGTAACCGAGGAAGAACAGGCCGATCAGCAGGAGTATGCCGATCACGAAGGTGCCGAGCAGCATGCGCCAGGTGGGGACGATCCGCCGCCATCCGGTCCGCTTGGGCCGCTTCATCTTCTTCTCGCCCCCCTTCGTCTCCTGGACCGCCGTGGGCGGTTCTGTCGGGCCTTCGCCGCTCTGGTTCGGCTGCTGCGGCTGCGGCTCGTCGCTCATGGTGTGCGCGGACTCCTGTGGTGCGGTGCGTCGTACGTCCCGGCGGGCGGTACGTCTTCGGCGCAAACGGCGCCTTCGTTACGGGAGGCTACTCATGCCTCCTTTGATGAAGACTGTCCCATCCGCCGATCAGTTCCATTACCACGGCACGCGTCGGGTGACCTCGGGCACTACCCTCCCCGGAGCCGGAAAACGGAAGGCGCGTCCGCCCTGCGTCCGCATAAGCTGCTGCGCTTCGGGGCCGGCGGGTCGAGGAGGGCTGTGGCGTGGGCGCGGGACGGTTGTACCTCGCCGTCGCGGCGGGGGGTTTCCGACGGTATGCGACATACCGGGCGGCCACCGCCGCCGGGGTGTTCACCAACACCGCCTTCGGGATCATTCTCGTGTACACGTACCTGGCGCTGTGGGACGAGAAACCGCACCTCGGAGGCTATGACCAGGCGCAGGCGGTCACCTATGTGTGGCTCGGGCAGTGCCTGTACGCGACGCTCGCCATCCAGGGCGGAGGCGTGGAGAAAGACCTGATGGAGCGTATCCGTACGGGTGAGATCGCGATCGACCTGTACCGTCCGGCCGATCTCCAGCTGTGGTGGCTGGCGACGGACGTGGGCCGCTCGCTGTTCCAGATGCTGGGCCGCGGGGTGATCCCCTTCGCGTTCGGCGCGCTGTTCTTCCCGATGGCCCTGCCGACGGACGTGGCGACCTGGGCGGCCTTCGCCGTCGCCCTGTTCCTGGCCATGGTCGTCAGCTTCGGCATCCGCTACCTGGCCGCGCTGAGCGTGTTCTGGCTGCTGGACGGCATGGGCGTCAACCAGGCCCTGATGGTCCTGGGGATCTTCTGCTCGGGCATGACCCTGCCGCTGAACGTCTTCCCGGGCGCCTTGGGCGATGTCGTACGGACCCTGCCGTGGGCGGCGCAGCTCCAGATGCCGGCGGACGTCCTGCTGGGGAAGACCGCCCCGCTGGGCGCGTACGCCTTCCAGGCGGCGTGGGCTGTGGCGCTGCTGACGGCGGGACGGCTGGTCCAGACGGCGGCGACCCGGCGGGTGGTGGTGCAGGGTGGCTGAGCGGGTCCTGGAAAGCGCCGCCGGGCCGCGGGCGTCCCGGCCCGCGGAGGGCGTGCGGGCGTACTGGCTGATCGCCGGGATGTGGATCCGTTCCTCCCTGACCTACCGCACGTCCTTCTTCCTCACGATGTTCGGCAACCTGACGGTGACCGGCCTGGACTTCGCCACGATCCTGCTGATGTTCACGCAGGTCGACCGGCTGGGCGGCTGGACCATGCCCGAGGTGGCCTTCCTGTACGGGCTGTCCACGACCGCGTTCGGCTTCGCCGACCTGGTCTTCGGCTCGATGGACGTGCTGGGCACCCGGATCCGTGACGGCTCCTTCGACATCCTGCTGGTGCGGCCGGCTCCGGTGCTCGCCCAGCTCGGCGCGGACCGCTTCGCGCTGCGCCGCCTGGGCCGGGTCGTGCAGGGCGGGCTGGTGCTGGGGTACGCGCTGTCCGCCGTGGACGTCGAGTGGACGGCGGCGAAGGTGCTGCTGGTGCCGGTGACCGTGATCAGCGGCGCGGTGATCTTCTGCGCGCTGTTCCTGGCGGGCGCGACCTTCCAGTTCGTGGCGCAGGACGCGGCCGAGGTGCAGAACGCGTTCACCTACGGCGGTACGACGCTGCTCCAGTACCCGCCGACGGTGTTCGGGCGGGACTTCGTCCGCGGGGTGACCTTCCTGCTGCCGCTGGCCTTCGTCAACTGGGTGCCGGCCGCGTATGTGCTGGGGCGGCCGTATCCGCTGCGGCTCCCGGAGTGGACGGCGTGGTCTCCGCCGCTGGTGGCGGTGGTGTGCTGCGCGCTGGCGGGACTGGCGTGGCGGGCGGGGCTCAGGTCGTACCGGAGCACGGGGAGTTGACCCGAGCACGGGGAGTTGACCGGAGCACGGGGAGTCGGACGGGGCACGGGGAGTCGGACGGAGCACGGGAGTTGACGGTGTTCATTGAAGTGGACCGGGTGGAGAAGGTCTTCGAGGTCCGGCGCAGGACCGGCTTCCTGAAACGGGAGCGCCGGCAGGTACGGGCGGTGGACGCGCTCTCCTTCGTGGTGGAGCGCGGCGAGATGGTCGGCTACATCGGCCCGAACGGTGCCGGGAAGTCGACGACGATCAAGATGCTGACGGGGATCCTGACACCGAGCGGCGGCCGGCTGCGGGTGGCGGGCATCGACCCGTCGCGGGAGCGCACGAAACTGGCCCACCGCATCGGTGTCGTCTTCGGCCAGCGCACCACGCTGTGGTGGGACCTCCCGCTCATCGACTCCTACCGCCTGATGCACCGCATGTATCGCATCCCCGACGCGCGGTACCGCGAGAACCTGGACCGGCTGGTCGAACTCCTCTCCCTGGAGAGCCTGTTGGACGTTCCGGTACGGCAGCTCTCGCTGGGCCAGCGGATGCGCGGCGACATCGTGGCGGCGCTGCTGCACGACCCGGAGGTGCTGTACCTGGACGAGCCGACGATCGGCCTGGACGTCGTCTCCAAGGCCAAGGTCCGTGAGTTCCTGCGGGAGCTGAACACCGAGCGCGGCACCACGGTCCTGCTGACCACCCACGACCTCCAGGACATCGAGCAGTTGTGCTCGCGCGTGATGGTCATCGACCACGGACGGCTGGTGTACGACGGTCCGCTCGCCGGTCTGCACGAGGCGGGGGAGAGCGAACGGACCCTGGTGGTGGACCTGGAGCGGGAGCTGCCGCCGGTCGAGACGGGCGGGTCGGCGCGGGTGGTGAAGGTGGAGGGCCCACGGCAGTGGCTGGCGTTCCCGGCGTCGGAGTCGGCGGCGCCGCTGGTGGCGCGGATCGCGGCGGAGTATCCCTTGGTGGACCTCTCCGTCCGGGAACCGGACATCGAGACGGTGATCGCGAAGATGCTGGGTTCCTTGGAGACGCCGAGGACCTCACTCGGGGCGCACGACGCCGTAGTGCCGGGCGACCGGAACTCGTAGTCTGCACTCATGACCGACGATGCTCCGGAGCTGCGTGCCTCCGACGCCGATCGCGAACGAGTCGCCGAGGTCCTCAGGGACGCCCTCGCGGAGGGGCGGCTCGACATGGAGGAGTTCGAGGAGCGCCTGGAGGCCACGTACAAGGCCCGTACGTACGGTGAGCTGACGCCGATCACGAGAGACCTTCCCGCGGCGGCCGGTTCGCCGTCGGTGTTCCCGTCGGTGTCACTGAACAAGCCGCCGGTGGACAGCGGCGGTTGGGGAGGCCGGATAGTCGGCGGCGAGGGCTCGTCCTCCTGGGCGGTGGCCGTGATGTCCGGCTTCCAGCGCAAGGGCCGCTGGACGGCACCCAAACGCTTCAACAGCCTGGTGTTCTGGGGCGGTGGCGAGATCGACCTGCGCGAGGCGAACTTCGCGGACCGCGAGATCGAGATCAACTGCGTCGCGATCATGGGCGGGATGAGCGTGATCGTGCCGCCGGGTGTCGAGGTCGTGATGCGCGGCATCGGCATCATGGGCGGCTTCGACCACCGCGAGGAGGGCACCCCGCCGGACCCGGCCGCACCGCGGGTGATCGTGACCGGCTTCGCCTTCTGGGGCGGTGTCCAGGTGGAACACAAGGTCACCAGGGCGGAACGTCAACGCCTCAAGGAAGAACGCCGCCAGGAAAGACTGGACCGCAAATCCTCCCGCCACGAACTCCACGCGGCCCGCCACGAGTTGCGCGAGGAGCGCAGGGCCGAACGAGAAGAGCGCCGCGAGGACCGGAGCCGCCGGAGGCACGGCCACTACTGAGCGGCGGCGGGGCAGCCCACCTGGGGGCGCGGGCAACTGCGCGACCGGCCCCCACCGGCCCGCGGGGAACCACCGGCCCGCGGGGAACCGCCGGCCGTTCGGCACGGGTCGCGGCGGGACGTCTGTGCGGGGCGTTCCCTCACAGTTCCGTCGAGCCGGCTCCCCTCAAGTCGGTCAGGGCGAACGTGTCGGCCATCTTCGCGAAGCCGCTGTCGTTCGGGTGGAGGTGGTCGCCGGAGTCGTAGTAGGGGCGGAGTCGGTTCGGTGCGTAAGGGTCCCGCAGTGCCCTGTCGAAGTCGGTCACCGCGTCGTACACCCGCCCCGCCCGGATCCGCTCGTTGATCTCCTGGCGAACCGTTTCCTTCGCCGGCGACCAGCCACGGTGGCCCTGGAAGGGCATCAGCGTCGCCCCCACCACCTTGAGCCCGCGCGCATGCGCCGCGCGGACGAGCCCGCGCAGCCCGGCGACGACCGCGTCCGGGTCGGCGAGCCGACGGTTGCGCAGGATGTCGTTGATCCCGAGATCGATGACGACGACCTTGACGTTCGGACGGGACAGCACGTCACGGGCGAAGCGCCCGACACCGCTCTCGTTCTCCGGCGGCCGCCCGAGCCCGTCCATGAGGACCTGGTTGCCGCTGATCCCCTCGTTGACCACGCTGTAGCGCGGCACGTCGGAACCCCCCGCCAGGGCTCGCCGCAGCCGCCCCGCCAGCACGTCCGGCCAGCGCCGGTTCGCCCCCTGCGTCGAGGTGATCCCGTCGGTCAGCGAGTCCCCGAACACCACCACCGTGCCCGCGGAGTCGTCGCTCAGCACGTCCAGCGCGGTGAGGTAACGCCAGTACGGCGTCTGCCCGGTGTACGCGGACGCGTCCGCGTCCTGCGTACGGTCGCCGTCCGCGACGTACGACACCTGACGGGCCCGCGGGTGGTAGGTCACCGGCCCGGACGGCGTCGGGGAGTACGTCGTGACCAGCACGTCCGCCGCCCGCGGCACCCGGATCGCCACCGGGTCGCCGACCACCTGCCCGCCCGCCGGCACGACGACGGACGCGGAGCCGCCGAAGGTGAGCCGCCGCATGGTCCCGGCGTCGGCCGCCGCCGTGTCGTGGCCGGCCGCGAGGGCGATCGAGGCGTGGGTGATGGTGAGCGCCGACTGGCCGTACAGGTTGGAGAGCGTGATCCGGGCGCTCGTACCGGACGCGGTCGTGTGCACGACGTTGCGCACGGACCGGCCCGCCAGCCCCTCCGTCTCGGTGCCCGGTTCGCCGCCCACCGGGGACGCCGACCAGGCGCCGACCCAGGTACCGGCCGATGCGGGCGCCGCCGAGGCGCCGTGGTGGTGGCTCCCGCCGCCCGTGACGGCGGCGCTCCGGGACGGACCGTCGGCGGCGACGCCGGCGTAGAGGGCGGCGGACAGGGCCACGATCAGCGCGACGACCGCGCTGAGCAGGGCGTAACCGTGGTGACGCCGGGTCATGCGTGTTCAGTTCTCCTCGAACGACGGGCAGGCCTCTGACGGGCGGCCTGCCGGACTTTTCCGAAGAGACAGACGGTGGGAACTCCTGTTCCGTTCCAGGAGTAGCTCAGGAAGGGACAATATGTGCGGGATCACCATGAGGGTGAGACCGGCTGCGAACGGGTGGAGCAGATGGAGGAACGTACGGAAACGCCGGACACCGACGGCCACGCGCCCGATCGGGGAGACGGCCGGGGGGACGGCCGGGCGGGGAGCACCCCGTCGAGCACCCCGTCCTACAAGTCGATGAACGCCTTCACGCCCGCCGACGAGGAGCGCCAGCGCGGCGTACGGCGCATGAAGACCACCGCGACCGGCCTCCTGCTGCTCGTCGCCCTGGTGTACGTGCTGGCCAAGTGGGCGTCCGGCGCGGGCGCCGGCTCCTGGGCGGACTACGTGGCCGCGGCGGCCGAGGCGGGCATGGTCGGCGCGCTCGCCGACTGGTTCGCGGTGACCGCCCTGTTCCGGCACCCGCTCGGCCTGCCCATCCCGCACACCGCGATCATCCCGACGAAGAAGGACCAGCTGGGCGTCTCGCTGGGCGAGTTCGTCGGCGAGAACTTCCTCTCCCAGGACGTCGTACGGCAGCGGTTGCACGCCGTCGGCATCGCCGGCCGGCTCGGCGCGTGGCTGGCGGAGCCGAAGAACGCCGACCGGGTGACGGCGGAGCTGGCGACCGCGCTGCGCGGCGCCCTGACCGTGCTGCGCGACTCCGACGTGCAGGCCGTGGTCGGCGAGGCCATCACCCGGCGGGCCGACGCCCAGGAGATCGCCCCCGGCATCGGCAAGATGCTGGACCGGGTCGTCGCCGACGGCGGTCACCGGCGGGTCGTGGACCTGGTCGTCAGCCGGGCGTACGACTGGCTGGTGCAGCACGGGGACTCCGTGATGGACGCCGTGCAGGGCGGGGCGCCCGGCTGGACGCCCCGGTTCGTGGACCGGCGGGTCGGTGAGCGCGTCTACAAGGAACTGCTGCGCTTCTGCGCCGAGATGCGGGACATGCCGTCGCACCCGGCGCGCGGCGCCCTCGACCGCTTCCTCTCCGACTTCGCGAACGACCTCCAGTCCGACACCGACACCCGGGCCCGGGTCGAGCGGCTCAAGGGCGAGGTCCTGGGCCGGGGCGAGGTGCAGGACCTGATCGCGTCCGCCTGGACGGCCGTACGGTCCATGATCGTCTCGGCGGCCGAGGACGAGCGCAGCGAACTGCGGCTGCGCGTGCGCGCCTCCCTGATCTCCCTGGGCGCCCGGATGGCCGGTGAGCGCAAGGTCCAGGACAAGGTCGACAGCTGGGTGGAGGGCGCGGCCGTGCACGTGGTGTCGACCTACCGCAAGGAGATCACGTCCCTGATCACCGACACCGTGGCGGGCTGGGACGCCGAGCACACCACCCGGAAGATCGAGGCGCACATCGGCCGCGACCTGCAGTTCATCCGGATCAATGGCACGGTGGTGGGGTCGCTGGCCGGAGTGCTGATCTTCACGGTGTCGCGGGCGCTGGGCGCGTAGGGCGCTTCGATCGCGCGGAGCGGGGCACTCGGCCGGCGTTTCGGTTCTCTCGCCGGCCGAGGAGGCGCGGATGGCTACGGGTGCGGACGTGGGCGTGGACGGCGTGGACGGCGGTCATGGCGGCGGCCGGACGATCACCACCCGGCTCCCGGCCCGACTGGACCGCCTCCCGTGGTCCCGCTGGCACTGGACGATCGTCATCGGCCTCGGCACGGTCTGGATCCTGGACGGGCTAGAGGTCACGGTCGTGGGCAATATCGCGAGCCGCCTGTCGGAACCGGGCAGCGGGCTCGCGATCTCCGCCTCCCAGGTCACCGGCACGGCGGCCGCGCTGTACGTGGCCGGCGCCTGCGTCGGAGCCCTCTTCTGGGGCCGCCTGACCGACCGGCACGGCCGCAAGAAGCTCTTCATGATCACCCTGGTGGTCTATCTGGCCGCCACCGCCCTGACCTCGATCTCCTTCGCTCCCTGGTGGTTCTTCATCTTCCGCTTCCTGACCGGCTTCGGCATCGGCGGCGAGTACGCGGCGATCAACTCCGCGATCGACGAACTGATCCCGGCCTACTACCGGGGCCGCGTCGACCTGATCATCAACGGCAGCTTCTGGGTGGGCGCGGTCGGCGGTTCGCTGCTCTCGATCGTCGCGCTCAACACGGACTTCCTGGCGAAGGACGTGGGCTGGCGCCTGACCTTCGCGCTGGGGGTGGTCCTGGGCCTGGTCATCCTGCTGGTACGGCGGAACGTCCCGGAGAGCCCGCGCTGGCTGCTGATCCACGGCAGGGAGCAGGAGGCGGAGGAGATCGTCTCCTCGATCGAGCACCAGGTGGAGGCCGAGAAGGGCGAGCCGCTCCCCGAACCGGCGAGCGAACTGGTGATCCACCAGCGCTCCGCGGTCACCTTCCGCGAGATCGCCCGCACGGTCTTCCACGACTACCGGCGCCGGGCCGTCCTCGGCTTCTCCCTCTTCGTCGGCCAGGCGTTCCTCTACAACGCGATCACCTTCGGCTTCGGCACGATCCTCACCAAGTTCTTCGACGTGCCGACCGGCGACACGGGCTACTACTTCGCGGTCATCGCGGTCGGCAACTTCTTCGGCCCCCTGCTGCTGGGCAAGCTCTTCGACACCGTGGGCAGGCGGGTGATGATCTCGTCGACGTACCTGCTCTCCGGGGTGCTGCTGTTCCTCACGGCATGGCTGTTCGACCGGGGCGTGCTGACGGCGGGGACGCTGACGGCGTGCTGGTGCGTGGTGCTGTTCTTCGCGTCGGCGGGAGCGTCCAGCGCGTACCTGACGGTGTCCGAGATCTTCCCGATGGAGACGAGGGCGATGTCGATCGCCTTCTTCTACGCGCTGGGCACAGCGGCGGGCGGCATCAGCGGCCCGCTCCTGTTCGCCGACCTGACGGGGACGGGGAAGGTGGCCGACACGGTCCTGGCCTTCCAGATCGGCGCGGGCCTGATGTGCGCGGCGGGGCTGGTGGCGGTGGTGTGCGCGGTGAACGCGGAGCGCCGGTCGCTGGAGGACATCGCCACCCCGCTGACGGCTGCGCCGCCGGGCGGGGGAAAGGGGCTCTCAACGGCCCAGTGACACGGCCGTCGCCAGGAAGGCGGCGCCCCCGCACACGGCCAGGGTCCAGCCCGCACAGCGCGCCCGCAGCCCGCGGTAGCGCCGCTCGTACTCGCCCCGCAGGGAGACACACCGGGCGGCGATCCGTTCGAGGTCCTGCCGGGCGCGCTTGAGGCTGTCCTCGACGTAGTGGCGTTCGACCTCGTCACGCTGGGCCGTGGTCAGCCAGTCCAGGTGCCCGGTGAACTGCCTGGCCCGCTGCTCGGCCTCCGCGATCCTGGCCTGCCACAGCAGGTATCCCTCCACCTCGTCGGCGAGGTTCCCGTCGGCTCCCTGCTGCGGTCTGTCGCCCACCCGGTGTTCCGCGTCGGTCATGAGTGGACGCCCTGGGCCTCGGCCTCGGCCAGGGCGATGTCGGGGTGGTGCAGGTCGAACGCGGGGGATTCGCTGCGGATCCGGGGCAGGGTGACGAAGTTGTGCCGCGGCGGCGGGCAGGAGGTCGCCCACTCCAGCGAACGGCCGTAGCCCCACGGGTCGTCGACGCCGACCGGCTTGCCGTACCTGGCGGTCTTCCACACGTTGTAGAGGAACGGCAGGATCGACAGGCCGAGCAGGAACGAACCGATGGACGAGATCGTGTTGAGGGTGGTGAAGCCGTCGGCGGCCAGGTAGTCGGCGTACCGGCGCGGCATGCCCTCGGCGCCCAGCCAGTGCTGGACCAGGAACGTGGTGTGGAAGCCGATGAACAGCGTCCAGAAGGTGATCTTGCCGAGCCGCTCGTCGAGCATCTTGCCGGTCATCTTCGGCCACCAGAAGTGGAAGCCGGCGAACATCGCGAAGACGACCGTGCCGAAGACCACGTAGTGGAAGTGCGCCACCACGAAGTACGAGTCGGAGACGTGGAAGTCCATCGGCGGCGAGGCCAGGATGACACCGGTCAGACCACCGAACAGGAATGTCACCAGGAAGCCCGTCGCCCACAGCATCGGCGTCTCGAAGGACACCGAGCCCTTCCACATGGTGCCGATCCAGTTGAAGAACTTCACCCCGGTCGGTACCGCGATCAGGAAGGTCATGAAGGCGAAGAACGGCAGTAGCACACCGCCGGTGACGTACATGTGGTGCGCCCACACCGTCACGGACAGACCGGCGATCGCGATGGTCGCCGCGACCAGGCCCATGTAGCCGAAGACCGGCTTGCGGGAGAAGACCGGGAGCACCTCGGTCACGATGCCGAAGAACGGCAGCGCGATGATGTACACCTCCGGGTGGCCGAAGAACCAGAAGAGGTGCTGCCACAGCAGCGCGCCGCCGTTTGCGGCATCGAAGACATGGGCGCCGAACTTGCGGTCCGCCTCCAGCGCGAACAGCGCGGCGGCGAGGACGGGGAAGGCGAAGAGGACCAGGACGGCGGTCAGCAGCACGTTCCACACGAAGATCGGCATCCGGAACATGGTCATGCCGGGCGCGCGCATGCAGATGATCGTGGTGATGAAGTTGACCGCGCCGAGGATGGTGCCGAAGCCGGAGAAGGCCAGACCCATGATCCACATGTCGGAACCGAGGCCCGGCGAGCGGATCGCGTCCGACAGCGGCGAGTAGGCGAACCAGCCGAAGTCGGCCGCGCCCTGCGGGGTGAGGAAGCCACCGACGGCGATGGTCGAGCCGAACAGGTACAGCCAGTAGGCGAACATGTTCAGCCGCGGGAAGGCCACGTCCGGCGCACCGATCTGGAGCGGCATGATCCAGTTCGTGAAGCCCGCGAACAACGGGGTCGCGAACATCAGCAGCATCACCGTGCCGTGCATCGTGAACGCCTGGTTGAACTGCTCGTTCGAGACGATCTGCAGACCCGGCCGGGCGAGCTCGGCGCGCATGACCAACGCCATCACACCGCCGATCAGGAAGAACCCGAACGACGTGAGCAGATACAGCGTGCCGATGGTCTTGTGGTCGGTGGTCGTCAGCCACTTCACCACGACATTGCCGGGCTGCCGCCCTCGCACCGGCACCTCACTGTCGTAGTGGGGGACGGCAGAGGGCTCGGGGTCGTTGAGAACGGTCACCGGTGTGTGTCTCCAGACGCTCGCGGTTCGCCCGCACCATGGCGTGATCCTCCGGCCATCCTGGCGGCTCCGGGCCGGGAGAGAAGCCCCGAGCCGCCCGCATACGGCCGAACGCGTGAGCAGGACCCACGGGTGGAGCAAGCCCGGCGCCCGCCCGGCCTCCCGGCGGCCGGTGCCTAGTCGGCCTCGGCGCCGGTGCCCGGTCGGCCCGGTGCCCCCGCCTGCGCAGCAGGAGCAGCCCGCCCGCCAGCGCGGTGATCCCCGTGGCCGCGGTCCACCCGACGACATCACCGGACCCGGTGGCGGCGAGGTCGTCGCCCTTGCCCACGGCCGACGGGGAGGACGACGCCGACGCCGGAGCGGATGCGGAGGACAAGGCCGACGCCGGAGCGGACGCGGAGGGCGATACCGATGCCGGTGCCGTCGGACTCGCGGACGGAGTCGTACCCCCTGCCGCCTGCGCCCGGTCCCGGGTGAACGTCAAAGTCCCGAAGCCCAGTTGGTCGTACCCCCCGCTGTTCGGCCCGTAGTCCCCGCCGCCGCCCTCCGGCGCGGCCTTCGCCGCGATCCGGGTGACGTACGTCGCCGACAAGCCCCGCCGTCGGGTGTAGTGGTTGGCGATCATCGCCCAGACGGGGCGGGTCATCGCCGGGTCCACCCCGGCCGCCGCGGTCGCCGTCTCGGTGCCCGACCAGCCGCCGACCGCCCCCTTCCTCCGGGTGTTCGCGGTGTACGGCACCTGCCCGCCCATGCTCCACTTGGCGACGTACTGAGCCCCCTTGAGGAACCGGCTGTCGTCGTAGCCGTACAGGTCGATGCCCTGGTTCCAGGCCATCTCGCAGAACGTGCCCATCAGGCCCACCCCGAGGAGCGCGTGACCCTGGTCGCGCCCCGCCTCCAGCCATTCGCCGAGTCCGCCGTCCGCCTCCTCGTCGTACACGACGGGAATGGCGTTCCTGATCGACCCGAGCCCGTCGCCGTGCTTGAAGTAGTCGACCGCGCGGGCGACCTGGGCCCGGTCGTCGCAGAAGACGCCGGTGGCCAGGACGCAGGCCATGGCGGCGAGGTCCCAGTTGGTCCAGTAGTTGGAGACGACGGCGCCGTTGTGCCGGACGAGGAAGTCGTCGCTGGGGGCGGCGAAGAGCTTGCTGAGCATCTCCTGGAAGCGGGCGAGCTCGAAGTCCCCGTGGTCGCGGACGAGTTCGGCGGCGTTGGCGAACTGGTAGCCGTACAGCCCGGCGGCCAGGAACCGGTCGGCGGACCCGTTGACCGCGGTGAGGGCGGACGACCAGGCGTTGAGGACCGCGACGGCGGTGTCGGCGTACTCGCTCTCGCCGGTCACGTGGTAGCGCAGGGCGTTCTGGTAGGCGGCGTGGATGTCGTTGTAGAGCAGCGCGTAGTTCTCCGGGGTGCCCGAGCCCCGGTAGACCACCGCCTGCGGCCGTGCCTGCCAGCCGCTCTGTGCGTGCCGGTTGGCGGTGAGCCGGGCGAACCCGGCCGTGTAGGGCGCGGCGCCCGCCCGCACCTTGGCGGCCATGCGGTCGAGATCGGTACGGGTGTGCAGCAGGCCGGGGTGGGCGAAGGCCCCGTCGGCCGCCGCGGCGGGCCGGACCCCCGCGGTGATCCCCGCGGTGATCCCGGTGGCGGCACCCACCGTCGCTCCCGAGGCCTTCAGCAGGCTCCGGCGGCTGATCTGTCGAGTCGTGTGCATGCCCTGGGAGACGGGCGGCAACGGCCCCGATAACAGAAACCAGGGGGGAGCGGATCAGGCGCCCGTCGTCGACCCCGGCCGCACGATCATCAGAACCGTCACCGTGGCCCAGAGGAGATTGAACACCCCGGTGAACATGGCGAGTCGGGCCGTCGCCCGCCGCGTCACGCCCTCCGCGCCGCCCTCCGCGCCGCCCTCCAGCAGTGCGCTCTGGCGAGGCAGCACCAGCGCGGCGAGGACGACCGCCGCGAGTGCGGTGAGCGCGATCGACGTGATCAGCCAGGCGCTGCCCAGCACATGCATGTTGCTCGCGGTGGCGAACCCGAACACCGGGACGGCGACGCCGACGACGGCGTACACCCGGCAGATCCGGTACAGCAGCTGAAGGGTCCCGGCGGCGCGGACGTCGTCCGGCGCCTCGATGGCGCGGCGGGCGGCCGGCGGGAACATGCTGGCGGCGACGGTGACGGGACCGATCGCGACGATCGCCGCGAGGACATGGACGGCTAGGAGGAACTTGGTCACGGCCTCGACCGTAGGCGGCCGGAGGATCTTGCAGAAGCGGCGATTCTGCCACCACTCAACGGATTCTCGCCAGCCACGCGTCCCGCCGCCTCGCGACATTCGCCCCCGGTTGGCGGGAACCCGTCGAGCGGGTACGTTCCTGCCATGCACACCGTCGCCGTACTGGTCCTGGACCAGGTCGTCCCGTCCGACTTCACCGTGCCGATCGACACCTTCGGCTGGGCCCGGCTGCCCGACGGCCGGGACGCCTACCGGGTCCGGGTGTGCGGGCCGGGCGGCGAGGTGACCGCGGCGGGCGGCGCGTTCACGGTGAGGGCGCCGTACGGGCTGGACGCGCTGGCCGAGGCGGACACGATCATCGTGCCGGGCGTCGCGGATCCCGCGTACGTCCTCCCGGCCGAGGTCGCCGACGCCCTGCGCGCGGCGGCGGCGAACGGCACCCGGATCGCGTCGGTCTGCGTCGGGGCGTTCGTCCTCGCGGCCACCGGCCTCCTGGACGGCCTGCGCGCCACCACGCACTGGGCCGCGGCCGACACCCTCGCCGCGCTGCACCCGGACATCGACATCGACCCGAACGTCCTCTACGTCGACAACGGCCAGTTCCTGACCTCGGCGGGCGCGGCCGCGGCCATGGACATGTGCCTGCACATGGTCCGCATGGACTACGGTTCGGCGGTCGCCGCCCACGCGGCCCGGATGTCGGTCATGCCGCTGGAACGGGAGGGCGGCCAGGCCCAGTTCATCGTCCACGACCAGCCGCCGGCACCGGCCGGTGCCACCCTGGAGCCGCTGCTGAGCTGGCTGGAGGACAACTGCGACCGGGACCTGACGCTGGAGGAGGTCGCGGCGCGGGCCGGCATGAGCACCCGTACCCTCAACCGCCGCTTCCGCGACCAGACCGGCACGACCCCGCTGCAGTGGCTGCACCGGGCGCGGGTGCGCAGGGCACAGCACCTGCTGGAGACCACCGCGCACCCCGTGGAACGCATCGCGACCCAGTCGGGCTTCGGCTCTCCGACGGCCTTCCGGGAACGCTTCCGCCGGGTGGTCGGCACGAGCCCACAGGCATACCGGCGGGCGTTCCGCAGCGCGGACGCCTCCTAGCGGGAGTCCGTGTTCGGCCGTGCCCCGAAGGGGCGCTGGGGGGTACCCCCGGCCGAAGGCTGGGGGAGGAACTGCGCGACCGGCTACGACGGCGCCGCGGTCGGGTGACGGCCGGGCACGGCACTTCCAGCGGAGCGCCTGGCGCCGACGCCGCTCAGGCGCGCCGGTCGGCGACCGCCCAGGACGCCAGTGCCACCGCACCGGCCACGCCGAAGACGGACGGCCAGGCGCCCACCTTCTTGGCCAGCGGATGCGACCCGGCGAACGCGGCGACGTACGCCACGGACAGCGCCCCGGCGGCCTTCCCGCCCGCCCGCTGCCGCCACTGCCGCGCGGCGACACCCCCGGCGACGGCCAGCACGGCCCCACCCAGCGGCCGCTTCTTCGTCCACCGGGCCACGCCGTACCCTCCGACAAGCCCGCTCGCGGCGATCACCGAACTGGGAACCCTGGCCATGCCTGTCTCCTTCTGCCACCTTCTGCCTGGATTTCCCGAGGCTAACTCGGCGGCGGCAGCGCTGAGCGAACATGAGTCGACCCTTGTCAACCCTTGTCAGTCCTGGGGAATCGACGAAATGCGGCTCCGGAGGTGACGGAGTGCGCCGAGCGGGGGCAGCGGGCCGGGTGGCCGCCGCGTTTGTGGCACGCCGGCCGGTCACTCTGAGCGTCGCGGTCGGCCGGCCCAACGAACCCGTTGCCGGTCAGCAGTTGATGGGTGGGTTACCGGAAGCGACTCGGCAGAAGTCCGACCCGAGTCCGCCGTCGACGGTGCCGGCGTTCGGGCCGACGGTGAGGAAGTCGCCGTCGGCGCCGCCGAGGATCCTGCCGGTCGCCGTGGTACCGGCGTTGGCCGTGATGGAGTCGCCGCCGGCGCCGCCGTCGACGGTGCCGGCAACGATGCCGTTGACGACGATGTAGTCGCTCCCGCCCGAGCCGTTGACGCTATCGCCCACGGCAAGGGCGCCGCAGCTGATGTAGTCGGAGCCGGCGGTACCGGTGACGGTCGTACCGGAGACGGGACGGCCGTTGACCGTACATGAAGTCAGGGCTTGTGCAGGCGTCGCGGTCAGGGCGAGGGGAGCGGCCGCGAGGGTGGCGGCGCAGAGCGTACGCATCGCGTATCTGATCATGTGATGAGTGGTTCACGACGACTTCATGATCGCAATTCTGCGCCATCGGTGACTCTGCCGTTCGGGGTGGTGTGCCGCCCGGACGGGTCACCGAGGCCGAGGATCGGATGATCGGGTAGGCCACGGGGCCTGGACCACCGCCCCGACGGCCTCTACCCGAAGTGCACGATGCCGGCGCCCGAAGCGGACCAGATGCGCACCCGCCGCCCGGCCACGCACCTCACCGTCGTCCCGCACGCCGCCCACGACGTCCACCTGGACGCCCCGGCGGAGCTGTACGAGACGATCACGGCCTTCATGACCTCCACTTGGGGCTGAGCGCGATGGCGCGCAGCTGCTTCATGGTCAGGGCCGGGGCGGTGCGGGTCGCGGCGGTCTGCTGGGAGCCGGAGTTGAAGGCGCTGATCACCACGCGGAAGCCGTCGGTGCGCATGGTGTCGACGGTCCACATGACGACCCCGTCGCCCCCCTTCTCCCCGGGCCCCTGCCGCTCGGCGACCTGGGTGCCGTCGGGGAGGGTCTCGGAACCGGCCCCGAACAGCTGACCCGCGACGTCGGACATGTTCGGCTGCACGTTGATCTGGACGAGGCTCCTGCCCTTGCCGTCGTCGACGACGAGGTAGGTGAACTGGTCGTCGTCATCGGCACCGTGCGCCACGACCTTGAGCCCCTTGGGGATCAGTGAGGCGAGGGTCTGCCGGATCGCCTTGCCGCCGTCGCCGTCGTCCGGCGCCGTGGGCGGCTCCTGGGTCTGCCGGGGATCCTCCGGAATGGCGTCGACCACCCCACGCCAGTCCTCCGCGGCAGCGAGCACCTTCAACTGGGTCGCTGACAAGGGAGGTTGGGCACGGCTGATCGGCGCGTCCTTCTCGGCGGCGGCGTTCCACTCGCTCACGGTGACGTGATGGCCGTCCGGGGTGACGAGGTTCGCGGTCCAGAGCTTGGTGTCCACCCGCCGGTCGGGATACTCGTACCCCTTCACGACGGTGACGACGGAAGCGTCGGGCAGATGGCTGGTGACACAACTGTCGTACGGGATGTAGACCTTGTCCGGGCACTGGACGGCCTGCCGGGCGTCGGACCCGCCCGGCAGCACCCGGTTCACGGCGACACTGATGGCGGCGGCGCCGTGACCGTCGTCGTACACGAGCTGCGCGTACGGGGCCACGAGCGGCGCGTTCTTGTCGACGCCCCGCCCCTCCGCCTTGCTGAACGTGCCCTTCGGCAGCAGCTTCTCCAGCGTGCGGATCATGTCGTCCGAGGTGACGGCACGGGTGGTGGCGGTGGGGGACCGGGTGACGTGCGGGTTCGTGCTCACGGCGGCGGGCGGCCGTCCGGACGACGACCCGCCCCAGGGCACCAGCAGCGCACCGCCCACGCCGGCGAGCGCGACACCGGCGGCGCCGCCCAGCACGGTGGTCCGCCGCCGCAGCCGTAGCCGCCGCCCCCGCGCCGTACCGGCGGCCGCGAGCGCGCCCCGGTCGGTGTCGAAGGTGCCGCCGGCGTCGTGCAGGGCGGCGGAGAGCCGGAGTTCGAAGGGATCGCTACTGCTGTCGCCGTCGCTGTGCTGCCGCTTCACGGGCATGACGAACCACCGTTTCCACAAAGTTGATGCGCTTGATGTCAGGAGCGGGCGTACTCGGCGAGGTCCTCGCCCAGCAGCTCACGCAACCGCGCGAGGGCGCGTACGCACCGCGTACGGACGGCGGCCGAACTCACGTTGAGGGCGTCCGCCGTCTCGTGGATCGACCGGTCCTCCCAGTACCGCAGGACGACGACGGCCCGGTCCTTGGCGGGCAGCCGCGCGAGCGCGTCCAGGAGGGTCAGCCGCAGCGAGGGATCGGCGCCGGTGTCGGCGAACTCGGGGAACGAGTCCCTGGCCCGCTCCCTGCTGCTGAACCGACGCCGGTGGGCGAGGAAGGTCCGGGTGAGCACGGTCTGCGCGTACCCGGCGGGGTTCCCGACCCGGGAGACCCGGCTCCACCGGAGGTAGATCCGCCCGAGGGCCTCCTGCACCAGGTCCTCCGCGAGATGGGTGTCCCCGGCGGTGAGCAGACAGGCCGACCGGTACATGTGCCCGGCCCGCACCGCGGCGAACTCGGCGAAGTCCTCCCCAGAGCCCTGCCCCATCCGTAACCTCCCCCGTCCCCGGCACTCTGCCGTTCCACTTCACTGATGCGGTGGGCCCGGGAAAATGTTTCAAAGAATTCTCAGGGACAGCTCATTGCTCCCCGCGCCCCCGGACTCCCCGCCATCGGGCTCCCCGTCTCCCCCGGGCCCCCGGGCCCCCGGCCCCCGGCCCGGTCACCGGGCCAGCGCCTCCCGTACCGCGTCGACGAGTGCGGACGCGCGCGGGTCCTCCGCCCCCTCCACGATGCTGTTCATGACGTAACCGAAGGCGATGCCGTGCTCGGGGTCGGCGAAGGCGAGCGACCCGCCCCGCCCGGGATGCCCGAACGCACGAGGACCGGTCAGGGGGTTGGTCTCTACGGGCAGCATGTAGCCGGAGGCGAACCTGATCGGGAACATGATGACCTTGTCCACCCCGGCGGCCTGTTCCACGGTCGCGGACGCGAGCGTCTCCGGCGTGAACAGCCGCACCCCGTCCACCTCCCCGATCAACGCGGCGTACATCCGCGCCAGCGCCCGCGCCGTACCGATCCCGTTGGACGCGGGCAGCTCCGCGGCCTGCACCTCGGCCGAGTTGAAGTCGATCTCGACCGGATCGGTGACGGCGAACGCCCGGTTGCTCAACGAGTCCGGATCCTGCAACGCGGCGACGAACTCCCGCGCCTCCGGCGGCACGAGATCCAGCGGTACGGTGCTCAGGTCGAACTCCGGCTTCGGATACACCATCCGGCTCACCCGACCGCGCTCGGCGGCCGGCAGCCCGATGTAGAAGTCCAGCCCGAGCGGCCCGGCGACCTCCTCGGCGAAGAACCGCCCCGGCGTACGCCCGGACACCCGCCGGATCACCTCCCCGACCAGCCACCCGAAGGTCCGACCGTGATACCCGTGCGCCGTCCCCGGCTCCCACGCGGGCCGCTGAGCGGCGAGCGCGGCCACCATCGCCTCCCACCCCAACGCCGCCTCCAACGGCACCGGCGGATCGACGGTGACCACCCCGGCCCGATGCGACAACAACCACCGCACCGGGATGTCGGCCTTGCCGTTCGCGGCGAACTCCGGCCAGTAGTCGGCCACCGGCGCGTCGAGATCCAACTCCCCGCGCTGGGCCAGCAGATGCGCGACGGTGGCGGTGGCTCCCTTGGTCGCGGAGTACACGAGCTGCAGGGTGTTCCGCTCCCACGCCCGCCCGGTCTCCGGATCGGCCACCCCACCCCACAGATCCACCACGGGCCGCCCGTCCCGATACACACATACGGCGGCCCCGACATCCCCCCGCTGCTCGAAGTTGGCGCGGAACGCCTCCCGCACACCCTCGAAACCGTCGGCCACTTCCCCATGGATCAACGTCATGTTCTCCATCCTGGCACCGAGGCGGTCCGGCTGGACGGCCTCGGGACGCACCGGGCCCGAACGTTGGGGTCCATGCCCGGGACGCCCGACCCGGTCGTGCGGCCCGTACGACCGGGTCGGGCGACTTCGTCCGGGCTGCTCACCGGCCTTCGGTCACCAGGGCACCTCCCCCGCGTCGTCGAAGAAGCTGCCGGTCGGGCCGTCGTCGGGCAGGGTCGCGAGCCGGATCGCGATCGCCGCGCCCTGTTCCGGGGTGCGGACACCGCGGAAACCGTTGAGGTCGGTCGCGCAGTAGCCCGGGCAGCCGACGTTGATCAGGATGTTCGTGTCGCTCAGTTCCTTTGCGTACTGGACGGTGACCGCGTTGAGGAACGTCTTCGACGGCGAGTAGGCCACCGCGATCGGGCCCGTTTCGGCGCCGGGGGTGGTCTGCAGGGTGAGGGAGCCGACGCTGCTGGACATGTTCACGATCCGCGGCGACGCCGACCGGCGCAGCAACGGCAGCATCGCGTTGGTCACGCGGATGACGCCGATCACGTTGGTCTCCACGGCAGCCCGTACCGTCGCGACGTCGACGGTGGTGGGCATCTGCGGCGCACTGCCGGTGATCCCGGCGTTGTTGACGAGCACGTCGAGGCGTCCGGCGCGGTCCTCGACCAGCCCGGCGGCAGCGGTCACGCTCGCGTCGTCGGTTACGTCCAGCGGTACGCCGAACGCGTCGACGCCCGCAGCCTGCAACTTCGCCACGGCACTCTCGCGACGCTCCTCGTCCCGCGCGCCGACCCCGACCCGCCAGCCGAGGGCGCCCAGGCCCGCGGCGATCTCGTATCCGATGCCCTTGTTCGCGCCGGTCACCAGCGCGATGGTCTGTTCGCTCATACCGTCGATCCTGTCCGGACCCGAGGCGGCTCGGCCAACACCGATCGGGTGGATATCGATACCGCCCGGGTATCGATCCCGGTCGGCCCAGTAGCATGGCGGTGTGGAGACGCGGGAGTTGCGGTACTTCGTGGCGGTCGCCGAGGAACTGCACTTCGGCAAGGCCGCCCAGCGGCTCGGGATCGCGCAGCCCCCGCTGTCGCGGGCGATCGGCTTGCTCGAACGGCGCCTCGGCGCACCATTGCTGGAACGCACCAGCCGCACGGTCACCCTGACCGAAGCCGGCTCAGTGCTCCTGCGCGAGGCCCGGGCGGCACTGGACGCCGTCGAGGCCGCCGAGCGCCGCACCCGCCGCGCTGCCCTCGCCGCGACCGGCCGGCCCGGTGTGGTCCTCGCCACGAAGGCCGGTGCCTCCGGCGAACTGCTGGCGAAACTCCTCGACGCCTACGCCGCCGAACCCGACGCGGTCACCGTCGACCTGCTCCTGTGCGGGATCGGCGAACAGGAAGGCATGCTGCGCGACGGCCGGGCCGACGTGGCTCTGCTGCATCTGCCGTTCGACTCGACGGTCGGCTTCGACACGGAGCAACTCCGTACGGAGAAGCAGGTCGTGATCCTCCCGGCCGGACACCCCCTCACCAGCCGGGCCCAGGTGCGGCGGGCGGAGGTCGCCGAACTGTCCGACCTGCCGATGCCGCGCTGGCCCGGCCCGGACGGCAGATACCCGGACGGCCCCGGCCCCCAGGCCCGCGACCACGCACAGCTGCTCCAGCTGATCGCCCTCGGCCGTGCCTGCTGGATCGCGCCGGAGTCCTCCCGGGCCCAACTGAGCGACGGTCTCGCCGCCGTACCCGTGCAGGACGCGCCCTCGGTCACGACCGTGATCGCCTGGCCGCCCCACAGCCGGTCCCGAGCCGTCGCCGGACTCGTCCGGGCCGCGACAGGACTCTGACGACACGCCCCGTGCTCGGACCCCGCCGACGGGACCCGCGACGACGTCCACCGAGCCTCTCCACGCGCTCGGTCACACTGCCCGGTGCCGTCAGCCGCACGGGGCGGTGCCGGTGTGTCCAGGAGGCCGGGACCTCCTGGACACCACCTCCCCGTCGGCGTGCTGTCAGCGGACCGTCATGAGTCCGTGGCCGTGACGTCCGAGGCGTACACGAGGGAGACCCGGTGGTTGTACTGGATGGTGTACATCGCCTTGCCGCCGGTGACGACCGTGCCGCTGGACGGGAAGAAGTCGTCCGTGAGGGACGGCGCCACGGTGGCCACGTAGGCCTGGCCGGCCGGGACGGAGTACATGCTCAGCGCCGCCTGCGTCGAGGGCGACAGGCCCGCGGGGTACTCGGCGGCGTCCGGGTAGCTGGAGCCGTACACCGCCACCGGGGAACTGCCGGCCGCCGTGATCACCTTCACCCCGTGGGCCGGCGCGGTGTTGCAGCCGTGCGGGTTGTAGAACCACACCTTCGCGCCGCTGTACCAGATGGCGGTCCAGTCGCCGTCCTGATCGGCGACCACGAACTGCTGTCCCGCCGCCGCGGTGCTGCCCCAGTCGTTGATCCGGTCGGTGCCGGCCGCGCCGGGGTGAATCGCCTGGTCCCCGAAGAGGGGGGCGGTGTCGCTGGGCCCGGTGCGCAGGTAGACGAAGTTCGACGCCTGCTGCGTCTCGGTGCACGCGGTGGTGGCGCCGGTCGGGTCGTCGGAGGGGCAGATCTGGACGGTCTGCAGGTTGTCGGCGAAGCGGGGGGCGATCGTGACCACCGAGCCGACGGGACCGACGCCGTGCCGCCCGGTGTGCACTCCGAGCAGGCTCATGAGGTGGTTCCAGTCCCAGGACGGGCCCGGGTCCCAGTGCATGCCGGAGACGAGGGACGACTTCGGCCCGGCGACGTTGTCATGGCCGATGATGTGCTGCCGGTCCAGCGGTATGTCGAAGCGCGCGGCGAGGTACTTCACCAACTCGGCCGTGGCCTCGTACTGCGCCTCGGTGTACCAGGTGGCACCGTGCGCGGCGTAGCCCTCGTGCTCGATGCCGATCGAGTGCATGTTGGTGGAGTAGTTGCCCGCGTGGAAGGCGAGGTCCTTCGTCGGCACCATCTGCGTCACCGCGCCGTCGGAGGACCGCATGACGTAGTGCGCGGCGGCGCCGCCCGCCTGCTCGAAGGTGGTGATGGCGGCGTCGTACGAGCTCTCGGTGTCGTGGATGACGATGCTGTCGATCCGGATGCCGTTGGCGGGCCGGTTGGAGACCTGGCCGTTGGACGGCGACGCCGGCACGAAGGAGCAGGCGACGGTGGTCGGGCACTCGGTGGCGGTGTCCGCCGCGGACTTCAGGTCCAGGGAGGCCAACTGGCGGGTGGCCGGGGCGACATCGCTGTCAGCCGCCAGCTTCACGTGCTCGCCGTCGACCGTGGTGCGGTGGGCGCCCTTCTTCACGGTGGCGAAGACGCGGTCGGCGAAGGCCGCGGCGCCCTGCCGCTCGGTGGACTGGCTGTAACGGGCCACGGCGCCGTACCAGTTACCCGGGTCGGTGGCGATGGAGCCGTTCACGGCCTTCTGGTACGAGGCGAGCAGCGCCGCACCACCGCGGATGTTGGCCGTCGGGTCGGTACGCAGCTTCTGGGCCGACAGACCGGTCAGCTTCGCGGCGGCCTGAAGGGTGTGCAGGGCCGGAGCGGCGGACATTTGCTTCAGATCGTGGCGGCCCGCCGCGCCCGCGTCGCCGCCGGCCATCATCGCCGGGGTGACATCGGTGAGATGCATCGGACCGTAACCGCCGTCCGTGCTGTGCTGCCCGGCGTGGGTGTCCCAGGCGGACTCCTGGTACGCCACCGCAAGCAGCAGCTGACGCGGGACGTGGTACGCGTCGGCGGCGGCTGTGAAGTCCTGTTGCAGCGTGGTCGCCGCAACCGGTGTGCCACCGGCGGCCAGCGCCGGCACCGGCACGGCCGTACCGCCCGCGACGGCGAGCGCGGCGACGGCGGTCAGCAGGGCCGTGCGGCGGCCCTTCGACGCGTCTCCGCGTCTGGGATTGCTTGAGCTCATGAATGGGTCCTCGGACCTCGGAGGATTGAATGGCGGAATGGAGGATGCGTGCGACGGGACATCGGTTCATCGACCGGACCGGTATACGCACGGCTCCGCGACCTACGCGGGGCTTCGTCCGTCGGCGCCTGGAAGTGGATGATCCCTCTCAGCGTGAAGGCGCGTCAACTTCACGTCGTCGAACGGAACTTGAACGTACCCGTGAACCACGCACCAAGACAGGCACCGACAGGCGCATGACGCAGTCTCCGAGAAACACGGCGCAACCCTGCCCGAGGAGGCTCCGGAACCCTGCCCGGAGATCCGCCGGAAGAGACCGGCAACGCGTCCGACACCGGCACCCCCGCATCGCATGCCCGGGGCAGCCACCCGACCACCTGACGACCGGTGCCCCCTGCCACAGCGACAGCGAGCGAACAGAGCGACGGCTCGCCCTGGAAGGAGTGGAGACAGCCGGCCGCGTACACGACGCCGACCTCGTCGAGAAGACGCGAGACCCGCTGGAGAGTCCGGGCCATTTCAGCCGGCTTTTCCGTATCGAGGTCACCGGCTGCCGACGTCCGGGCACATCGCCTGTTCACCTCAGCCCGGGCGGTGTCGAAGTCGGCGCCGACCGGGATGTCCGCGAACACGGCAGGGATCGAGAAGTCGACACGGATCACGAACGGTTTCCTGCAGGGTCCGCCGGCCCTGCGCCCGGGGCGGAAGGGGGCGGAGGAGGGGGCGATCCCCACCGCCGGGACCGCTGCTGCTCGAAGCCGTCGACCAGGCGTCGGCTCCGTTCGTACCAGCTCTTCATCCACCTGGGCACGAGTACCGCAACGACAGCCATGGCGACGGCCCCCAGCAGCAGCGCGACACTGGCAGCGGGCACCTGACGGGCCACCCATGCCAGGAGAAGGGAGCCGATCCCGAACAGCGCCGCGATGACGACCAACCCGCGGGAGCCGTGCGACTCGTAGGCGGCCATGCCCTGCCGGGCGGAGGCTGCCTGCTCGGCGGTGACCGGTCGGACCGCGCCATTCGGTGTTGTGGCCGGGGGCCAGACCATGGGCAGCAGAGGGCCGCCGGAGCGCAGCCGGTTCAGCGTGTCCTGGGTTCGTCGGCGTACGTCTGGGGAGTCGTCGCGCAGGTAGACCAGGTGCCACTGCCCCTGCGTGACTATGTCCCTCGAGTGCAGCCGGTAACCCATCTCATAGGCGACGGCGGCGATCTTGTTGTTCTGCAGGACGTCGAGGCCCAGCAGAGTGATCTCTGCCGTGCCGCGGCCGTCGAAGTGGGCGAGGATTTCTTCGTCCTTCATGGGACGCCTTCATTTCTCCTGATGGGCGGCACGGTCCTTCTTGTTCCCAGCCTCCCAGGCGTTCTGGAACCCCACGAGAAGGGGTGCGCCGGGAAGGGCGAGTTCGGCACCCTGCTCCGGGGTCTTCGGAACGCAGTAGCTCAGTGCCGTCGGATCTCCCATGAAGGAGGTGATGGTGTCCACCAGTCCGAAGTTGGCAGGCGCGTCGGTCGACGCAACGCAGGATCTTCAGCCGGGCGTCGGTGCTCAGAGCGACCAGCTCACGGGCGGACCGGTTCGACGCGACACCTCGTACGGACATCAGCAGCGCGGCGTCGGCCAGCCATGCCAGATAGCGGCTGAGGGCGCCCAGCGGCGGGGCGGGCTCGGGCAGGGTCCGGCACAGCCGTAAGACGGAGTCGACGAGGGCGTGGGCGCAAGACGTCGCCTGGATCGGATCGGCCCCGCTGACCAGGGCGGCGCGGGCGAGCCGGTGCAGGACGTCGACATGGAGGGCGATCGCGTTCTCGGCCGCCTCCACCGCCACGTCGGCCTCGACCAGTTGGTCCACGAGGTTCCGGACGGCGGTCGGATCGTTGCTGGTCACGGCCTGACTGATGGCGCCGAGGTAGGCGTTGACGACCGGGCCATTCTCGAAGTCGTGGGCCGCCGAACCCATGTCCGGCCGGCCGACCGCCTCGGCGAGCGTGCGGCACAGCAGCCGGTTACGACCGCCGACGCTGGCCAGACCGAAGAGTCGTACGAACGAGAAGATCCCGAAGATGTTGGCCAGCAGGAACAGCAACGCGCCGTAGGTAGCGCTGACCCTGTTGTCACCCAGCAGGCCGCATGCCGTGAAGAGGGCGGCGGCCCAGCCGATGAGCACCCACTCCCGGAAGGCGATGTGGCCGTCTATCGCCCGCAGGGAGGGCCAGGAGCTGGCCGCGGAGAAGGTGAGCGCGAAGATCACGGCTTCGCCGGTCAGCAGCGTGGCGAAGAAGGCGATGCTGAACTGGGTGGCGGCCACGACGTCATCGGGACTGCGTGGATACAGGACTGCTACGACCGCGAGTACGACAGCACACACGCACAGCACGATCTGCCGACGCCTCTGCACCACAGCCCCGCTCATTCCCCCGCGCCTCAGCCGACGCGTGCAACTGTCGCATTCGGTGGGGGAGTTGCCAACAAGGCCGATGCGTGATGGCCGCGCTGGAGCCGTCAGCAGGTCACGCCACGACGTTGGCCACGAACCTGCTCCATGTCTCGGCCGAGATGCTCAGGCGAGGACCGGCGGGCCGCTTGGAATCGCGTATGCGCACTTCTGCCCCGCCAAACACCGCCTCAAGACACTCCGTTGTATTTCCTCCGCTGTATGACGACTTGAACCATCTGGGCTCTTCGGTCACTCCACCGGCGACGGGCATTCACAGCTCCTTGCGGACGCGTTCGATCATGGACGAGGAAGCCTCCATGTCCAACGCTTGGGCGCGAAGGTACTCGAACGCAAGTCTGTACCGGTCAAGTTCCTCGTCCTTCTCGAGGAAGAGTGAGCCGGTGTGGAAGTCGACGTACACCACGTCGAGAGCTGGCTCGGTCCCGCCGATGATGACGAAGCTGCCCAGGGCGGCGGCATGGGCTCCCTTGGAGAAGGGGAGCACTTGAAGCGTAATGTGCGGTGACTCGTTCGCTTCGAGTAGCCGGTCCAGTTGTTCTTTCATGATCTGCGGTGACCCGACAATCCGGCGGATCACGGACTCGTCGAGGATCGCCCAGAGTCGCAGCGGCTTGGCCCGGCCAAGGATGTCCTGCCGCTTCAGACGGATGTCGACGAGCCGCTCGATCTCGCTTGGTTCCAGGGGGACTTCGTTGGCCTTCTGGAGCGCAGTGCTGTACGCGCGGGTCTGTAGGAGGCCAGGGACGTAAACACAGGAGAAGTGGCTTTCACTCAGCGCTTCGTCCTCAAGCATGAGCAGCAGGTTCATGCTCTCCGGGATGGAGTCGGCAAAGGAGCTCCACCAGCCCTGCTGCTTGGCGTCCTTTGCTAGCCCGACAACGGCGCGCCGCTCGGCCTCGGTTGCGCCGTACTCGCGGCACAGCGCATCAACGACGATCCACCTGACCGGCCCTGACTGTGTCTCGTACCGGCTTACGGTGGCTTTGGAGACGCCGACGAGCCCTCCCGCTTCCTCGAGCGTCAGGCCTTTGCGTGCGCGCAACTTGCGCATCGTCGCGCCCAGTTGTCGGCGGCGGGTGGTGGTCCGCTCGGCCATACGACTCCTTCGTCCACGCCCGGGTATGGCCCGGTGATCGCCCTCAGGCTAGGCAGCGGAGAACTGGCTGACCACCAGATTCACTCGATGGATTCTCGTGAGAAGTTACATGGAGAGAATTCTCTGTGTCATCCTCGCTACGAATCGCTACGCGCTGAAGCCGTACGGACACGGCGGGCGCAACATGCGCGTGGCTGGGAAGGAGGAGCCGACATGTCTGGTTGCGAGGTCCCCGAGCCCCGACTCCGCTGTGTCCTGCCGTTCGAGGCCGCACCGGCGGAGGTGCGCTTGCTGCGGAGGGCGGCGGTGCAGCAATTGGGCCGGTGGGGTTTGCCGGCGGCTGCCGAGGAGGCCGGGTTGCTGGTGGCGGAGTTGGCGACAAACGTTCTCAAACACGTTGGCGAAGGCGCGTCGGCAACCCTGATCCTCGTATGGAGCGGCGAACGGCTACGGGTGGAGGTCCACGACAAGAGCCGTACGATCCCGGTCCTTAAGTCGGCGAAGTGCGAGGAGGAGTGCGGCCGGGGCCTGCATCTTCTCGCAACATTCGCGGTGGACTGGGGAACCGTCCTGACCGCAGCCGGCAAGTCGGTGTGGTGTGAGATCCCGCTCGGCGCGAGGAGAGGCTGCCGCCGTATCGAGCGAGCGGTCGGGGTGCTGGAGAGCTATCAGAACGGTCATGCGGGTCATCACGGAAAGACACGAGAGACGGCCCTGGAAGAGTCGGCGATCGCCCTGATCGCTGACCTGCTCCACTGGTCTGCCGCCTGCGGCCACGATCCGGAGGACGTACTGGACCGGGCTCAGATGCACTATGAGGCTGAAGCGGATGCGGCCTGAGTGGCGCCGGCAGCGTGGGCAACTGCGCTGGGCGGAGCCTCATGTGGCGCCGGCCGATCGTTTCAGGACTGCTCGCAGTATGGCGCCGGCGTCGTCGAATGCTCCTTCCTCATTCAACGCCACTGACACTGCCATCGCGTGTCTCAGGTTTTTCTGATCTCGCCCGTACACGTGGATCAGATCGTCAGCCAGGTGATCACGCTCCTCCTGCCTCAGCTCCAGCAGGACCAGCGCGGTCTCGACCGGGGTCAGCAATTCGGTCGTGCTCTGCCTGAGGAGGGTGAGCGCTGAGTCCGGCTTCCCGGCGCCATCCAGATCCTTGGCCTGTGTCGTCAGCTGCCGAGCCACAGCCACCTCTTTCTCACTCCGCTGCCGGTCCCGCTGCTGACGGGGGACCGGCAGCGGAGTTCTGGAAGCTTTGGCCATCGCCAGACGGGCTTGCAGGCCGGCTTCAACGGTTTCCATTTCCTGGACAGCGGCCCTCAGGGCCGCCACGTCGCCCCGGAGCGCCGCCAGCTCCGCTGCTCTCTCATCCTGTGCCTGTTGGCGGACCGCGCACGCAGGGCAGGGCGTGCTGAGCTGCTGCGTAAGCGAATCGATTCGCCCGCCCAGCTCCACGCAGAGTTTGCATCCCAGTTGCTCGCCTTCGGCGCTGGCGTGGAGGGCGAGCAGGTCGTCGAGGGCGATGCAGACATCCTGACCGCTGATGGCGGCATCTGCCGAAGCTTCCTTGTGTAGAAGCTCGACGAAATTCCGCGTGGGCACCCTGGGGCGGTTCAGGTACCTCGACAGTGAATCCGCTTTGCAGCCAAGACGTTTCGCTGCGTCTGCCTGAGTGAGATAGCTATCTGCCGGTTTATCCAGGTCTTGCGTTTTGAGCAGCCTGGCCAGGGCCCGCAGCGCCAGAGCGAGCTGTCGCTTCCGCGGAGGTACGTCCTCGAGGAACCCCTTCCCAGGGTCCAGCCAGCCACGTCCTGCTGGGCTGCTTCCGGCTGATGACATGCGATTTTCGCCTTCCTGGGGTACTCGTGCGCCGTAGGGCCAGCCGCCCCAAGGTCTGCCCGCGATCCGGTAATTGTGCCCTAGGTGCGCCGTTCCTGTGCACGTATTCCCTGCCTCTTCGGTACCGGCCGGACTTGCTCTCAACGAGCAAGTCCGGCCGGTAGGAATTGCTTTACCCGGGCAAGCTGGAAAGCCCTGGACTTTTGCCCGCTCCTTGGTGTCAGCTGGATGAGCCGCTGAGGAGCGGGGGATCGCGGAGTCCAGGTGAGTGCACCGTCAGGTGTACTTGCCGCACACTCCGAAACAAAAGGCGTGCCGTCGGCGCGAGTTCACGGAGGCATTGATGGTGGAAATCCCGTCCTACCAGGACAAGCAGTTCGGAAGCATGGTGAAGGCGGCGCTGTGGCTGGTCGCCGAGGTGGGGGAGGGGAACATCTTCACCAAGGCCCAGTTGCGTGAAGCCTTCCCGGAGGTCGCGCAGATCGATCGCAGGCTGCGGGACCTGCGTGATCACGGCTGGCGGATCGACACGAGCCGCGACGATCCCTCTCTGCTCCAGCAGGAGCAGCGGTTTGTGATCAGGGGCGCGGACGTCTGGGTCCCGGGCAAGTCGAAGGCGCCGAAGCACAAGGCCAGCATCACCGCCGCCCAGCGCGCGAAGGTTCTCCAGGACGACAACCACCTGTGCCGGTCGTGTGGCATCGGTGCCGGCGAGGCGTACGAGGACGGGGGCGGGATCGAGCTTGCCAAGCTCAATGTCTCTCGGCGTAAGGTGCTCCACTCGGACGGGAGCGTCGAGCACCAGCTCATCACCGAGTGCAAGCGGTGCGGGACCGGAGGTGGCGCCGACAGGGAGGTTGACCTCGGAGCGCTGCTGGAACTCGTTGAGTCTCTTGCGCCGTTGGAGCAGCGCCTCTTCGCCAAGTGGATCGACGCCGACCAGCGCTCGTTCAGCCCGCTTGAGAAGGTGTGGGGCATTTACCGGACGCTGCCCGAGGAGTCGCGTGTCGAGGTGGCGCAGGCCATCGACGACATGACCGGTTGATCCAGGACGACCGGCAAAAGCAACTGACATGACCGGCGACAGAAAGGGACAGGGAGAAGACATGGTGCGGGAGTTCCCGCCGCCGCCGCGCGCGGAGCAGTTCAGTGAGCTGATCAAGAAGAGGGTGGCGGAGGCGAAGGCCTCGGGAGGCACCCGGGAAACGGTCACGGTCGACTGGAACGGGCAGCAGATCCACGTCGATGTGATCGATCTCCCGCTGAACGACCTCTACCTCAACCCCGGTACGCACAGGATCCGCGCCCAGCGCAGTCACAAGCCGGATCAGGACCGGAACTTGGACAAGGATCCTTTCGGGGAGGCGGGGCAGGACTACCTCGGCAGCCTGCTCCAGGCCATGCCGTCTGACCCGGATCTGCGGGATCCTGCCTTCGACAAGTTGATGGAAGACCTCAGGGAGTTCGGCCAGAACGACCCCGGGTTGGTTACGCATCACGGCGTACTGGTGAACGGCAACACGCGTGCTGTCGCCTTGCGGAAGCTCGGCAAGCAGTCCATGCGGGTGGGCGTGCTTCCTCCGTCCTTCACTCAGGCCGACATCGACGCCGTGGAGCTGGCCCTTCAGCTCCGCCAGGACCAGCGGCGCGACTACTCGTACGTGAACCGGCTGATCGCCATGGAGGAACAGGCGGCGCTGGGTCGGACGCCCGAGCAGATCGCCAAGGAGTTCCGGATCCGGACGGCTACCTACCACCAGGAGCGGTGGATCCTCAGTGTGATCAAGGAGCTGAACGACCGCAGCGCGAGCGGCGGGGGCGTCGCGCTGCGGCTCGTGGACTGGGAGGGGGCCCAGGAGCGCCTCAAGGAACTTCAGCGGCTTTACGTGAAGCTGGAGAACCTGGACCGGGACCAGGCCGAAATCATGAAGGAGCGGCGTCTGGTCGCGATCCTGCTGAACTTCTCGAAGACGGACGTGCGCCACATCGACGAGGTGTTCCTGGAGGAGGGGTATCTGGAGAGGGAGCTGCCGCCGGCGCTGGCGGACACCGGCCCGGCCGCCGAGCCCGAATCGGTGTCCATCCCCGGGCTCGGGCTGGACGTACCGGCTGCCTCGTCGGCTGTGTCGGCGGCCCGTGCCCTGAACGACCGCATCCTCCGGGCAGCCGCCACCGTTCGCAATACCTCGGCGGGCCTGCCTGATAGCGAGAAGGCTTCGGCGCAGGCGCTCCTTGACCAGGCCACGGAGGCCTTCGACAAGGCGATCGACAGCCACGGTCGCGACGCCCGGGTCCGCAAGCGCAAGCAGCTTGCACCGGCCCGGCTCGCGGACGCGTGCGCCAACATTGATCAGTGCATCATCGAACTGGTTCAGGCCCGTACCTCGAACAGCCTGGACGAGGAAGCCTTCGACGAGGCCGTGGTCAAGCTTCAGGGCAGCCTGCGCAAGCTCGCCCAGCAGGCCGGACGCGGTATCCCGAACCCCGGTGACGGCGTCTCCTGGCTCCTTGCCGCTGCCACCGCGGAGGGCACCCGGTGACGGAAACTTCCCTGCATTTGGGGTTCGACGACTCGCGTACCCGTGTGGTCCTGCGGACCACCGACCAGTACCGGCAGGACCTCGTCCAGCTGGCTGCCCGGTTCCGCACCGGCGGCCAGCTGGGCCTGCTCTCCGCCTCGGTGGCGCTGGATGAGCTCCTTGCGAATCTGCCTGTTCTGAGCAGCTGGCCCGATCCCGCCGGCGTCGAGTGGGCTCCGGAGCTCAGGAAGCTCGTCGCCGGTGTGGTCAAGGACGCCAAGCTGGTCGAAGAGCGCCTCGCCGACTCCGGGGGACCCTCGGAAGTCGGCGCTGGCGATGTGCTGAACCTGCTCGGAGATACCTGGAAGGAAGACCTCAACACCTTTCAGCGCCGTGACATCGCGAAACTGCTTTCACTCGGGCACGGGGCGAATTTCAGCGTGCCCGGTGCTGGCAAGACCCGTGTGGCGCTCGCCGTGTACGCCGCCCAGCGGGCAGAGGGCGCGGCCAGCAGGCTGCTTGTCGTCTGCCCCAAGTCGGCCTATGAGTCCTGGCGTTACGAAACGGCCGTCTGCTTCAACTATCCGCTCCGCACCCATGTGCTCGACGGTTCGCTGGACGAGTGGGCTGAGGTCCTCATCGTCAACTATGAGCGTTTGGACCGTTCCCTGCCTCTGCTTGCGAACTGGCTGAAGTCCGCTCCTTCGATGATCATCCTTGATGAGGCCCATCGGATGAAGCTCGGCGCGCGCGGTACGTACGGCGCCGCGTGCATGGCGCTGGGACCGCTTGCGGAACGACGGCTGATCCTGACCGGTACACCGGCCCCGAACGGCTCCAAGGACCTGGAGAACCTCATGGGCTTCGTCTGGCCAGGGCACGGACAGCGCGCGGTCACCCGGGCGGTGGCCGGCGGGGACCTTGCCTACGCCAGCACCGTCCTGCGACCACTGTTTACCCGGACGACCAAGCAGGAGCTGGGCCTGCCGCCGATGTCCGTGCGGATGCGCTACGTCGACATGCCTGACCTGCATGCGGAGATCTACAGCTCGTTGGTGGGCGGTATGACCAACGGCACCGCGCGCGAGGATCTCAGCGCACTGGGCAAGACGGCGCTGCGTCTGTTGATGGCAGCGACGAGCCCAGCCTTGTTGCTGGAGGGCGCCACCAAGTACGAGCCGTTGGCCTATCAGTTGCCTCCGCTGGAGATTCCGGCGGGCAGCTCGCTGTATTCGCTGATGCAGAACCTTCCCGACTACGAGCTGTCCCCCAAGTACAAGGAAGCCCTGGCGATCGTCGCGGAGAACGCCGCGCAGGGCCGTAAGACGTTGGTCTGGACAACTTTTGTGCGCAGCTTGACCACCTTGGCGCAGATGCTGGACAAGTACAGCCCGGCGGTCGTGTACGGCGGTACGCCTGACCGGGAAGAGCAGCTGCGTCGCTTCCGGGAAGACCCCAGTTGCATGGTACTGATCTCTAACCCGGCGACGCTGGGAGAGGGCATCAGCCTGCACCATGTCTGTCACGATGCGGTTTATGTGGACCGAGACTTTATGGCCGGCCGCTACCTCCAGAGTCTTGACCGCATCCACCGCCTCGGGCTTGCCCCGGAGACGGAGACCAAGGTCACCGTGATCGCCGCGCGGGGGACGATCGACGAGGTGGTAGAGGTGCGCATGGACCAGAAACTTGAGTTCATGGGGAAGATCCTTGATGACCCCACGGTCCAGCAGTTGGCTGACTTGGAGGAGGAGCCCTCTGTGGCCGCCGGGCTCGCACCTGGTGACATTGAGGCGCTGCTGCGGCACATCCGTGGTGTCTAGCGAATCCGCTGCCGCTTGCGCGAGGGGATGGCGATGGGGAGCCCGCCCAGCGGGAAGAGCGGTGCGTAAAATCACAAGGTCGAAAGACGTTCGTTGATCTCTCCCCTGGCCCCTCTTACCGGTCAGGGGAGAGACAGTGGGACACTCGTGGGCGTCGAGTGTCCAAGAACCACGCGGGTACATAGGGTCTCTGGGACACTTGGGCATCAGTTTTGAGTCACTCCCGGAAGGATCACTATGAGCGCCAGCGGTCGCGAGCGTCCGCAGTTCACCCGGCCACTGACCTCACTTGAGATCTGTGCCGGCGCGGGCGGCCAAGCCGTTGGACTGCACAACGCGGGGTTCGATCACCTGGCACTTGTGGAGTGGGATCCGCATGCAGTGGAAACACTCCGGGTGAACGTTGGCGACTGGCCGGGGTGGAGCGAGGAACACACTGGCGCACTTAGGCCTATGGATGTGAAGGAATTCCTTACAACCGACGTGCGAGAGAACCTGCTGGTTGAAAAAGGGAAACTGGATCTCCTCGCCGGCGGTGTGCCGTGCCCGCCATTCTCGCTGGCTGGGAAGCGGCTAGGGAAAGATGATGAGCGCGATCTTTTTCCTGACGCTCTGAAGATTATTGAAGATTTCATGCCGCGAGCCGTAATGATTGAGAATGTCCGAGGGATCCTGGAGCCCCCGGAGGTTTTCATCGACTATCGCCGGGATATTCTCGGTGAACTCCGCGGGCTTGGGTATGTGGTTCCGGAAATCAAGAAGAGCTGGTCAGCTGCCGAGCAGGATCGCGCTATGCGAAAGGTTTGGCGGCGGATCGACGCAAGTAATTTTGGTGTCCCGCAGCTTCGTCCGCGGGCTATCTTGGTTGTTATCCATGAAGATGAGTTGGGCTCATCGGATTCTGAATTCATCTGGCCAGCCAAGGTCAAGGGTGAGCAGGCAACCGTAGTTGGCGAACTCGCGGCCAGTATGGAGGCCCGTTGCCGGAAGTACTGGACGAAGAACAAGGACGGGGAGCGGGCGAAGCCGGGAGAGCGTACTGGCAAGGACGTCTACGAGGACTGGCTGCGCAAGGCCTCCGGGGCAGCTGAGGTGGGCCGGGGGGTGGCTCCGACCCTGGTAGGAGGGTCGAAGAAGCATGGTGGCGCAGACCTCGGGCCAACCAGGGCGAAGCGGGCCTGGGGGGCTCTGGGTGTCGACGGGATGGGTGTTGCCAACGATCCCAGCGAATGCGATCCAGAGCGGGATCTTTTCCGTCCTGCGGGTCCGATGCTGACCGTTGAGCAGGCAGCACTCATCCAGGGTTTTCCGCAGGACTGGAAATTCCAAGGGCGGAAGACAGCTCGGTACCGTCAGGTTGGTAACGCGTTTCCGCCGCCGGTTGCTGAGGCGATCGGGCGGGCCATCGCCGCTGTACTCAGGTCCGAGCACAGTGGTGAACTTCTCGGCAAGTACGAGCTGGATACTGACGGCCCCGCCTTGGATGCACCGCAGACGGAGCAGCTTTTCCTTCCGGAATCAGACAGGCCGTGTCTTACTGCTGCTCCGCCGCCGGTTAACCGCAGTAGCAATCTTGTCGGCGCATGAATCCGATGGCTCGTGCTCCCAGAACCGGAGCACGAGCCACCCGGCGTTCACGAGCCGCAGATCAGTGTCACGATCACGTTCCATGTTGCGCAAAACTTTCTCTGACCAGTAGCCAGAGTTTGTCCTCGGCGGCACGTAATGCTCTGGGCAGCCGTGCCAGTAGCAGCCGTCGATAAATACAGCTACCTTTGTCGGCCGGAACACCAAATCTGCCGTCCGCCGAAGGTCTGGCAGGGGCCGGGCAGCCACCCGGTAGCGCAGCCCTTGAGCGTGCACGAGTCGTCGAATCAGCCACTCAGGCTTTGTGTCGCGACTGCGGATCGCCTGCATATTGCGACGCCGAGCCGCCGACGAAGCCCAGGAGCCTTCTGGCGCTTCCCACTGAGGATCATCGTGCACAGCACAGAGCCTAGACCCAAGTCAACCGCCGCAAGGCCGGAGGGCAGCGCTCCTGACTGGTCCGCTTTGCGGCGGCCTTGTGCCGATCTTGTGCTGACGTGCCGTGGAGAGTCGGCCTCAACACTCAGACACCTGACCGTGTTGTGACGGAGCAGTTGGGCCGCCCGCTTCGAGGTCAGTGTCGTGCCTCCGCGTCCCGCCTCAAGGGCGCTCCCGCTCCGCTGCGCTCCGCGTCCGCGTCGGCTGCGCCGATGGCCCTTCGGGCCACCCTTGACCCGGGCCGCTCCAGCGCGGGGTAGAAGCGAGCGGGCGGCCCGGGGAAAGTGGGCGGCTTGCCGGGGTGTGCCCGGGGGTGGGCTGCGCTCTTGGTCGGGGTTGAGGGCGCGCCGGGTCGTCCGGGCACGCCGGGTGGGTTCGGCGGCGGGGAGGTGGTGGGTGGTCTAAGAGCCGTGGCAGGCGTCGTACGGCTGGGTCTCCCCGCACCAGCACTCCGACGTCCGCTGCGGAGGCCAAGCCACCGCCCGCCCCCGGGCCGCCAGTGTCGTCGCGTACTGCGGGAGCAGGGTCGTGTCGCCCGGGGATGAGCCCTCCGAGGCCGCGAAGGCCTCGTACGACGGGACCGTTGCCGTCACGATGCCCAGGTTGGCTGTGCCGGAGGCGGAGAGTTCGCGGAGCGACGACTCTATGGTCGCGAGGTGTTCGGGGTGGGACGGGTACTCCGTGGACAGGTCCGGGTACGCCGACAGGAGTTCTGTCAGTTCCTGCGCCGGCCAGTGCAGGACCGCTACCGGGAACGGGCGGGACAGGGCCTCTCGGTAGGTGCCGAGCTCCGCTCGCAGGCGGGAGATCTCCGCTTCCAGTTCCGCAGGGTTGTCGGAACCGAGGGACCAGACGCGCTTCGGGTCGTGGAGTTCGTCCAGGGAGATCGAGGAGGAGTGGAGGGTGTCCGCGCGGGCGTCCCAGTCGTCGTGGGGGAGGCCCAGCATGCGGCGGACCCGGTGGCGGCCGATCAGCACCGGGTGCGTGGCGTAGGGGGGTTCGGGGACGTCCGTCAGGAGGAGGGTCGCCGCCTCCGTGAACGTGTCGTGCGCCGCCTCGAGTTCGTCGTGGGATTCCAGGGACTCCGCGATGATCACCCAGGGGGCCGGGTCGCGGGGGGCGGTGGTGCGGATGCCGTCGATGATCGCGCGCGCCTCGGCCTCGTGGTCGTACTCCCACAGGTTCGACGCTTTGAGGGCGCGGACCAGCGGCGCGTTCTCCAGCATGTCCGGCGTGGACAGCAGGCGGTCGTAGAACGCGGTCGCGGCGGGGCGGGCGTCGGACAGTTCCAGGTGGGCCGCGGCCTGGAGGAGGAGGGCTTCGGCGTCCTCGGGGTACAGGTCGGCGGTCCGCTCCAGGCGTGCCGCTTCTGCGGTGTGGTCGACGTTCTCGGCAGGCGTGTCGGGGCGCATGGACGACACCGTACTGCCCATCGGTGACAAAGGAGAGAAGGGGACGGGGGGTAGTGGGGGGTAGAGAGGCGGGGTGGGGGTGGCGGGCGCGGTGGCTCAGTCGGCCTCCGTGACCGCGTCCCTGATGAGGCGGTCGGCGGCCGCGTCCGTGCGGGCGGCGTCGTGGGTGACCAAGCGGTCCTGGCACAGCCCGCGCAGGCCCGAGACGAGCAGGGTGGCCGCTGCCCGCGCCTGCTGCGGCGGATGACCCAGCCGCACGTAGGCGGCGGTGATGGGGCTGATCATGATCTCGACGGTGTCGGCGGCGAGGTCGCCGTACTCCTCGGGGTCGGTGGTGGCCAGGCTGAGCAGCTGCAGGAGCATGCGGATCGGTCCGGACTGCTCGCCGGTGGTCATCGCCTGCCACAGGGCCTGGGCGGCCTCGCGCAGTCCAGCGCTGTCGTGGACGCCGTCGAACATCGCGTGGGCGTCGGGACGGCTGGCGGCCAGGGCCTGGGCCAGCAGGTTCTCTCGGCTGCCGAAGTAGTACAGAAGCATGCGCTTGGTGGTGCCGATCGACTCGGCGAGGGGGCTCAGCGACATCTGCGCGAGGCCATGGTGCTGGAGCTGGTGCACCACCTGCTTCAGCAACTCGGCGCGCTTTTCGGCATTGGCGGGACGAGGCACACCTTTGACTGTACCGATCGGTACGTGTACTGTCCAGCGGCGATAGATGTGCCGATCGGTACGTTAATCGAGCGGTTGGCCGAGTGCCGGTCGTGGAAGGAGTGCCGTGAAGCTTGTCGCATCACGCGTGGCGGAGTCGGACGAGGGGGTCGACGCCGTGATCTCGCCGCCCGCCCGGGAAGCGCAGTCGGCTCGCCGAGGCGCCCGCGGGGTGGCGCGAGAGGTGACTCAAGGGGTGGCTCGGTGAAGAAACACCGCATCGAGCGGCCGCAACGCACCGCCGTTCCCTTGGCCAGGACGCTGCTGGAAGCTCTGGCCGCCCCGCTCTTGCTCTTCCTCGGCCTGCTGGCCTGCTTCCCCACTGCCTTCCATGAGCCCCTGCCGAACAACGCGAAGGTCGTGGTCGCCGGCTCCGCGCTGGAAACCAAGATCGACGCCGCTCTGCAGGCGCAGCATCCCGGCTGGTTCGACGTGTCCGCCAGGGTGGACGCCCAGGGGGCGCGCCAGGCGGTACTGGACCGGGACGCCGTGGCGGGCTACGCGGCCCAGGGGAAGCATCACGCCGTGCTGTACGTGGCCAAGGCCAACGGAGCGTCGCTGGAGCTGGCGTTGCAGAAGGGTTTCACCGCGCTCGCGGCGCACCAGCACCAGAAACTCACGGTCACGGACGTGGCACCCACCGTGCCCAAGGACGAGAACGGCACGACCCTGGTCTACCTCGGAGTCGCCTGGAACGTCCCCAGCTACATCATGGCCACGACCCTGCTGCGCGTGGTGCCCTTCAACCGTCGCAAGAAACTGCTGACGGCCGTGGGAACCGCCGCCGTCCTCAGCGCCGTGGGCTACTTCGTCGGCACACAGCTGGACTACTTCCCCCACGACCTCTCGGCCCTCGGGATCGCCTTCCTGCTCACCACGGCGGTGGCCACGTTCTCCCTCGGCATGGCGCCCTTCGTGAAGCAGGCCCTTCCCCTGGTGGGGCTGGGTCTGTACATCGTGCTGAGCGTTCCCACCAGCGGTGTCGTCCCGGTCTCGATGCTGCCGACGTTCTTCCAGGACCTGCACACCGTCATGCCGCTGGGCAACGCGGTCGACGCGCTGAGGGGGGCTCTGTACTTCGACGACACGGGGGTACTCAAGCCGGTTCTCGTGCTGTGCGCGTGGATCGCGGCGGGTGCAGCCCTGCTGGGCCTCGACGCGTGGCGGCAACACCGTAGGACCGTATGGCTGGAGGCGGAGGGCGAGGAGGAGTACGTTCCCGAGCCGCCGGTGGAGGACTCGGCCGTGGAGGCGCCCGTTCCCACCGCCCTTCCGGTCCATGCGCACCACTTCGGCGAGCAGTTGCCGATGCTGGAAGGCATCGTCTGCGACGACGAGCAGCAGCCCATCCGCCATGTCGCGGTGACCGTCATGGACACCGGCGGCCGGCAGTTGGTGCGGACCGCGACGAACGCGCGGGGCGAGTACGCCGTGACCGGCCTGCCCGAGGGATATGTCAGCGTGGTGGTCTCCCACCCCGGACGCAGCCCGCTGGTTCACCAGAAGCTGCTGCAGACCGGTGCGGCCGTCCGCAGCGACTTCATCCTGCACGACCGGCACAACGGAGCCCCGGCTCAACCGGCACTTCAGCGGAACTGACCCAGGGCTCGCGGGCGGCCGTCGCCGTCGCCCACGCGCCACGAAGGGGAGGGGGAACGGCAGGCGCCGCACCCCCTCCCCTTCGCCGTGTTCTCCTAGATCGTCACCCCGTCGATCTGCAGGGTCTGTACCGCCTTCGCCGGGACCGACACCGCCACCGTCTTTCCCGAGACGTACGTGTCCGAGTACGCCTTGTACGCGTCGCCGCCCGTCGTCACCGTGTTCCAGCGCGGGACCAGGCCGCCCGTGCCGCCGGTCACCGTGGTGAAGCCGGAGAGGTTGAAGGTGAAGGTCTGGGCGGAGGTGGCGGTGTTGAGGGCGACTATCACCAGGCGCTTCGCCGAGCTGTCGTAGGCCGCCACCGCGTTGCTCACGCCCGTGTCCAGGATCTTCATCCCGGGGCGGATGTGACGGCTGAACTGCGCCATGACGTAGTACTTGGTGGTGACGGCGCCCGCCGCCAACGTGTTCGCGTCGTACGCGATCATCGCCCAGTTCGAGGACGGGTCCATGACCTGCCAGTAGACCCACGCGGTCGGGTGCAGCCAGCGGAAGTCGTAGAGGAGGTTGAAGGCGAGGGTGTAGCCGGTGCCGTCGTTGTCGCCGGTCTCGGAGTTCCAGAGGGCCTTGCCGGCCGTGGTGACGACGTCCGTGTAGAGGAGGTCGCGGCGGCCGCCCGAGCCCTGGTAGCCGTGGACGTTCACGCGGTCCACGTAGCCCTTGGTGGTTGAGGAGAAGGAGCTCCAGGTGGTGCGGGCCAGGTCGTAGCTCGTCTCGTCCGACGCCGAGATCTTCGTGCTCGTCAGGCCTCGGGTGTTCAACTCGCTGCGGAGGTAGGGGAGTACGGCTGCCTGGACCGTCGAGTCGATGTGGCAGCCCTCCTGCGTGCCGGTCGCCGTCCACCAGGAGGACGAGGGCTCGTTGAAGGCCTCGACCGTCGCGAAGTTCACGCCCCAGTTGTTCTTGGCGTAGAGGGCGACGGCGGCCAGGTGGGAGGCGTGCTGGCGGTAGTTCCAGGACTGGAGATTGTTGCCGCCGTCGGAGGCGCCGGACGGGTTGTGGTTGTAACACATCCACCACATGGGGGAGTTGGCGAAGAGTTCGGCCGTCGCGCCGCGGTTCACCGCTTTCACGAGCATCGCTCGTTGGGTCGCGTCCGCGGTCCAGTCCCAGGCCGAGGAGGTGGGGTCCTCGTTGTTCCAGTCCTGCCAGTAGCCCTCGATCTGCTTGAACGCGGGGATGTTCGCGGAGGCGACCATCGACTCGCCGTTCACGCTGTTCCAGCTGCATCCGCCCAGGTTGTAGCGGGCGATGTTCAGGCCGAGGCCGGGGAGCGAAGTGCTGTTGTACGTCGTCGACTTGGTGGTGAAGAAGATGTCGGCGAAGTCGTCGCGGGTGCCGAAGACGTTGCCCCACCAGGCCAGCGAGGTGCCCCAGCCCTCCCAGGTGCCGTACGACGTCGACGGGCTGACGGCGATGGTCGCGTCGGCGCGGGCCGTACCGGTGGCCAGGGCGCTGCCCAGGAGGCCGCCGCCCGCGGCGGCCAGGAGTGTTCTGCGTCGGATCATGGCTGTTTCTCAACCTCTCCGTTGCGGCTCAAGCACCGGTTCCCGGACCGGCGTTGACTCGTCCCCCCGCATGCCATGACGAAGCATCGGGTGTGGCGTGTGAGGTTGTCGAGGGTTGCGACAGCGGTTTCTAAAACCAGTGTAGGAAGTGATCGTTGTGAGGGGGGAGCGGTGTGGGGTCTCGCGGCTGATGTCGTGATCTCGCGGGCCGTGTCGTGCCGATGTCGTATACGGCACCACCGTGGGACCAGCGTGTGGGTGCTGCTGCTCAGCGCCTCGTCTCGTACCTGGTCAGGACTACGCCGCCGGGAAACGTCCGTGTCTCCACCAGGTTCAGGTTCACCCAGTTGTCCAGCGCGGTGAAGAACGGCGTGCCGCCGCCCACCAGGACCGGCGCGGTGGCCAGCATGTACTCGTCGATCAGCCCGGCCCGCATGGCCGCCCCGGCGAGCGTTGCGCCGCCGATGTCCATCGGGCCGCCGTCCTCGGCCTTGAGCCGGGTGATCTCGGCGACCGCGTCGCCGGTGACCAGGCGGGTGTTCCAGTCGACCTTGTCGATCGTCGAGGAGAACACCACCTTCGACATGTCCCGCCAGCGGCGCGCGAACTCGATCTCCGCCGTGGTGGCGCCCGGCTGCTGGTCGCCGGTCGGCCAGTAGGAGCTCATCGTCTGCCACAGCTTGCGCCCGTACAGCGACAGGTCGGTCGCCTGCAACTGGTCGGACCAGAACTGGAACAGCTCGTCGCTCGGCGGTCCGCCCCAGCCGATGTCGTCGCCGGGCGCGGCGATGTAGCCGTCCAGGGTCAGGTTCATGCCGTAGATCAGTTTCCGCATGGCGCCAGCCTTCCGTGAGTCGGTCTCACGCGTACAGACCGGCGCGGCGCGGGAATCTCATCGGAGACAACAGGAAACCAGCAGGCCACAGAAGATCGGCATGTCATCGGAGGCGAGCCCCTGCGAGCGGGAACCCTTACGGCTCTGGTGACTTGGCGGCGTTCGCCTTATCGTGCGGCACCGGCTGGGCCTCGATACCGGCCGGGGTCGGCGGGAGGTGCGTGCGCGGTGCGAGTCGTGGGGCACGGCGACCGGCGGTGGCGGGCCCGGCGCCGGCGGGTCCTGTGGAGCGGGGGCGAACTCCTCGTCACCGTGGGCGTGGTGCTCATGCTCCTCGTCGTGCACCAGCTGTGGTGGACCAACCGGGAGGCGAAGCAGGGGGCCGCGCGGAAGGTGGAGGCGCTGGAGCGGGAGTGGGGGGACTCGGGCGGGTCCGGGGACCTGGGCGGCGAAGCGAAGGGCGACTCCGGTACGACCGGCTCCTCGTCGCCGTCCGCCCGTTCCGGCGCCGGCCGGCGGCAGTCGTCGTACACCACCCGGGTCGTCGCCTCCCAGGCCTACGCGATCCTCGTCGTTCCCCGGCTCGGGCTCCGCGTCCCGATCGCGGAGGGCGTCAGCAAGCCGAACGTGCTCAATCACGGGTACGTGGGGCACTACCCCGGCACCCAACAGCCGGGCCAGGCGGGGAATTTCGCGCTCGCCGGGCACCGGAACACGCACGGGGAGCCGTTCCGGTATCTCCCTCGGCTGCGGCGCAAGGACACCGTCGAGGTCGAGACCAAGGCGGCGACCTACACGTACACCGTGGACCAGATCCTGCCGCAGACCTCGTCCCGTGACTCGGGGGTGATCCGGGCCCTACCGCGGTCGATCGTGAAGCCCTCGTACGGGTACGAGGAGCCCGGCTACTACATCACCCTCACCACCTGCACGCCCGAGTTCACCTCGCGGTACCGGATGGCGGTGTGGGGGAAGTTGGTGTCGACGCGGCCGCGGGTGTAGCCCGCTCGTGGTCTTTGCCGTCTCTTGGTCACGCCCATACCTTCTGCATAACCGCTCTCCATAGTGTCTTGGGTTGGCATGTGCACAGAGTGAAGTACGGGGGTGGGCGGCATGTCGGACCTGAAGAAGGAAGCCGCGTCCATGCACAAGGCGGCCTCGGGGCTGCGGGGCGTGGGGCATCACACGGCGAAGCCGTTGCAGCAGTTCGAGGCGCAGTCCCATGACCTGGG